>CAZCAD010000289.1:0-4909 GCA_964496525.1 uncultured Flavobacteriales bacterium
CATAGTGCCCTTGCACCTAATTGTTACCCTTTATCAAGCTGTTAAATACCTGTCAAAATGTGGTTTATTGGTCTAAAATGACCATCTAAGTTCGCATTTAGCCCAATTGTGAGATGATCCCAATTTGAATTCTTCAGACAGGTAATAAAGGGTATATCCCAAATGCAAATTGTAAACACTCAAATACAAGCCCGTTTTTACCATTAATACTGCATGATTTACTTCAGAATATGAAAAAGTGTGGGGGCTCTGACGATTGATTAAACCACCTTGCAGATAAGCATTGTATGCAACCGCCATCATCTCAGCCGTGCCACTTAAATACAATTGAAAATTCTTACTTTTTTTTGAAGAGTCGAAAGCGCTCTGAAAATAACCCATCCTGGTCCAAACGGAAAAGTTAAGCTGGTTTTTAACCGTGCCGATATCCAATTCAACTGAGGGGCCCAATTCAAAGAACTTGGAGCGTGTTAAATCGATCTCAAACCTCATCGCATAATTGAGTAAAATATCGTTCTGAATTTGATTATCCCAACCCAAGGGTTCAGGACTATTGGACAGTTTATGTATTCCTTTTTGAGAAAACTCTCCTAATGCCCAAGGGCCAAGAATTCCGAACTGTAACCGAGTATGAAAAGCAAATCTGTCTGTAGTACTGTATTCTGACAATTGCTGTTGAAAATAAAATGAACAAGCGTACGGTCGGTCAGAGAGTAAAAGAGATTCTGTTTCGAGATTTGTAGGTGTGTAAAAATCATGAGCCAGCATAAGACTATGACTTTCCTCATCAACATCGATCAAATTGGGAAAGAAAAATAAGACCGGAGATTTACTGAGAAAGGGAGCTGCTAAAGTGATGTGCGTACCTTGAGAATAATAATAGTCGGTACTAAAGAAAAGATCGTTTTCATAAGTGAACTCAATATAACCCTCGCGATAAAGGGTCGAATCAACTTGGGCGTATGCTCCTGACGAGCACATGATTAAAAATAAAAGTTTCTTGAAATTATTATCTCGCATCAATATGGACTTGAGCTAAAGATAGCTAAAGGCACTGTTCTGGGAAAAAAATGGATTTAGGATGGGGTTGTGGCCTACATTGAGAATAATACAGCAAGGAGTAAAACCTTTACTGCAATAAACACCACTTTGGTTTTCATATCTATCGTGTTCTCCATCTCTACTAAGTTTTCTTGTCTGCCAAAGTCTCGGCGAAGGCAGATCGTTTCTATTGTATACTGTTAAGACTATGAAAAGGTTCGTAAGTTTAAAGAGATCATTTGCGTTCCTGCTCGTCCGCCTGCCTACCGGCAAGGCAGGTCAGGCGACTTCGTCTTTTTCGAATGAACCAAATCATTGCAAATAAACAGATTACAAAAGACGTGCCATACCAAAAATAGCGGTGACTCAACATCAGTTTGAACCGATACCACATTAAGCCGAGATTAAGCTCTGATTCTTCTTCTGTGTTCTCCCAATAGCTCTTGTCGTACGATTCGAACGGGCCAACTTTCAGGCTCGTTAAGCTCTTTGTTTCGAAGTTTACTTTTCCATCTTTCACATGAACTAAAAGGAGGGCGTCCCTGCTAAGGCCTCGAATCGCGGATAAACCATAGGTGATATTATTATCGGTATAATGGAAGAAAGAAGACGGTCCTCCGCCCATTGAACCGGAGAACCAATATACCTTTCTGTCCTCACTCATTTTCTGAATCAGGGGATATACATCATCACTATAATTTGTTTCAAATGTTGACTGAGTGTTTTCGGTAAAAAGATTGTCGAGGTCTTCATAATGATCTTTCCAAATAGTCCGGTGCGAGTAGATGAAAACATTATCCGGTTTTTCTTTTGTTGCACTTTCCAATAATTCCAACTGCTCAGTATTCATGTCTCCATCATCTTGTTCAGTATCCAAAATGATATGCATATCACGATTGAGCCTAAATGAGAAATAAGTATCTCCAAAGTTTTCTTGATAGACGTTGTCCTTCAAATCATGATTACCAACTGCATTAAAAAGTGGGATCTCTAATTTGTTGAAAAAGTATGTCTGATAATTTTCAATTTCCTTGTCAATATTCAAAAATAAGTCCCCCAGACAAACAATAAAATCGGCTTCGCTATTATTGATCCAATCCAGATTTGCCAATAGAGTATTTACCGGCAGGTGCGATTTGTTATTTCCATCTCCATGAAAGTGCCCACTAAGGATGAAGGAGTAGTTTCCTGTTGAATCAATCTGAATATTTTTATTGTTAAATGGAGATTTCTGCGCCCAAACAGTTGAAAATATTACCGGAAATAATATGACCAGGAAAATTCTCATTCGCTTGATCTGTCAATTAATGTTTCCAGCGCTGACATATCAGATTTGGTTAATTCATACGTAGATTTTCCGGGAAGTTTAGTTTCCTGATCTACAAGAAATCCTTTTTTACCAGAGAGAGCCTGACAATTATACATTCTAACCGTTGATGCCTCGTTCAAATTCGCAATTAATTTATTTCCTCGAAATTCGCAGGCCCAAAATCGACAAGTTGAAATTCCAAATAACTCTGTGACCTTATCAAAATTAGAGATCCGTGAACCTATGATTCGAATTTCTGATCCCTTTGCAAATATAAATTCCGTTCCGTTCTTTGCAATGAAGTTCTCTACATCCAATACACAATTAAAGAAAAGGCCGAGCCTTTCCATTTTTCCCGAATAACAATTTTTTACATGAATTTTCGAAAGTTCAGCGAAAAATATTCCATCCTCGCAATCAGCGAAGTTAGATGAGTTAATACTGACAATTGAGTTATAGGTTCGGAATAAGGGTTCCTGGCTGTTTCTGACAGACAAGTATGAACCGCGGACTTTGCCATTCCTGACAATAAACCCTTTTGAATGATCATCTGAACCCAAAACGATCTCCTTATCCTCATACGCGTACATTTGGAGTTCAGCGTCGTCGATTAAAACTCCTCCTCCATTTTGAAACCGAATTTCCTGTCCGGGCATTACTCTTAGTGAAATTCCCCTTTCTAATTCAATCATTTCATCTATCAAAATTTTCCTGGATTTGAAAACAGCTACCGAATCGTTGATGTATCGAATAAAATTATCAGCTGCCGCCGTGGTATCCACATCGAAATCTTCAATATCCTTAGTCGATTTATAATCGGCGACCTCAATTTCAAAGACATTGCTACTTCCAGGAATTCGCGCCTTTAGAGTCATATTCTTCATTTTCTTACCGTCGTGCTGAACTTCTAAAAAGAAATAATGTGCATAGGTTTCTCTTGCCTTTGAAGGCAGATAAAACTGCTCTGCTAATTCATATTCTCGCTTGCCATTTGAGATCAGGGAGATTACCTCAATAGGGAAATCTGAGACCGGAGCCAGGCTTAAACGGACGGTCGAATCCGTAATTTCTTCAGTAAAAGCGTGAAAGGCTTTCGGTAGTTCCAAATTATGCCTGATTAGTTCGATATTCTCAAAATATCCGTCAAATCCAACCTTGATATATGGAAACTCATGAGCCAAGACTCCGTTTTTCAGATCCAGATCGGATTGAATTTTATCAATAAAATCGTTAAAGTAATCTTCGTCACAAATTCGTTCCAGCGCTTGTATATAGGCTACAAAAAAGACAGGATCAGAAAATAGTTTGGCATGATAATCCATCTCATCTCCCTCATAAGATTTTTGCGCTTGCTGCCCTGCCAAACGCTCCGTTTTTTGAATCGAGAAGCTTTCGTATCCGACCGGTTCAATCTTCTTTGTTTTCGAATTGTAGAAGAATTTTATATCACTCCAATCGAGTGAATTATGTCCACCGACTAAATCAACGACAGCATGAAAAGAGGCCATTCGATTCACATCAAAAACTTCGGAAGTCGTCTTTCTTCCCCTTCTAAAATCCTCGAGCATACGAGCGCCGATTAAATAATTGGCAGTCAAAAGTGAGTCCTTGAACACTACTCCCCTATCGTAAGGTTCTGCAAAGGAGCTGGAGTAAGTCGAATATTGCTCATCTAAGTAAAGACCCTGAAGTTCATCTATGCGCCATTCCCAATACAGTGCCGGGTTCCAACGAAGTATTGCGCCTTTTGGTCGATTATTAGAAGATGCGACATGCTGACCGAAATGTTCTTCAACTGCATAGATTCCAAGATTTTTATCGTTCAGGCTAAAATTGAGAAAATCGTACTGTAAATGAATAACATCCTCTTCCTTTAACAGTTGATGATATATCCACTCATAAGAATAATTACGGTTGCCCGGATGTTGCAGGGAGAATCGATACATCCCCATAACGGGCTTATCTGTCTTTACTCGGAATGACCATTTCTCACCTTCCAAATGGTCGGTCATGTGCCCTTTAAGTCTCATTTCACCCTTGATCGTGTCTCCTTCGAAAATGACTGAGCACGGAACATAGTTGTTACCATCATTGATCTGAATTCCCCTGTCAAGTGCTATTTGTCTTCTCTTTTTTATGAATTCATAATCGCTGTCTTTCACCTCTATCTTCAACTCCAGAGGTGTCACTTTATCAATTAATGAGTAATTGTGATAATAATTTGTGATGAAATCGCCAATGTTGTCAAAACCCTTTGATTTCACAAAACGATTAGCAGTGTAAAGTCCCACCGACCCAATAATCAGCGTCAGAAGAATGAATCTTCTAAACAGCTTTGCCTTATTTATTTTCATGCTGATTCCAACTCCTCCAAGGGAGCATTTCCATCCTCATCTTTTACGTAATCTGCTCCTGTGAGGTTACCGGTAAAAATGGTCAGCAAAATCAAGAATAATATTGTAAAAGGATTCAGCGAGCCAACGAGCCAGGATTCGTAAGTAATATTGAACAATATGGGCACCCCAAAAAATATTTACGGTATGTCCCCAACGATGTGCC
>CAZCAD010000290.1:0-4908 GCA_964496525.1 uncultured Flavobacteriales bacterium
TAAACCCTTCATCCATATTGGATACGTCCTGAGATCTTTGGTTTTCGACAAAATGGGTCTATTTGCCACAAGCCCAACCCGAGTGCTGCTGAGCATGATTGTCGTTATTTTCCTTTTTGCCTTTGCTTATATGATCGTATTTTATTTGGGTCATGGCGAATTAATTAATTCCGTCGATGCTTCGGATGGATTGAACATTTTTGATAAATCTCTCTATCATTCAGCCATTACATTTTTTACGATCGGTTATGGCGATTTTTATCCGACCAGCTTTAATCGGGCGATTTCGGCATCGGAAGGTTGGGTGGGCGTGTTTATGATGTCCTATTTTACTGTCGCTTTTGTAAGGAAGGCCTTGAGGTAATGCCGGATTTTGGCTAGTGTTTAGAGCACCAGGTTTTCCCGACTCACATTTGTAAATGCTTCCAGAAATTAAATGTAATTTTAAAACGGTTTTATTGCCTTTCTATAATGATATGAAATTCGGTTTTTTAAAACGTTGGAAATTTTGGAAGCGATTGATTACCTGCTTACTCATCGCCCCGGTTTTACTGTTCTTTATAGTCGTAGGCATTGTTTACTGGAAGCAGGATGCAATTGTACAAGAATTGATTTCTACCCTTAACGAAGACTTTGCAGGTGAGATAGAAATATCCGGCAGCCACATTGCACCCTTCGAAAATTTCCCTTTTATTTCGATTGACCTGGATTATGTAAAAATCTACGAGAACAAACAAAATCATAAAGATCCCATAGTTGATTTGGAGGACGTTTATATCGGATTTGATATCTGGACTCTCCTGTCAGGAGATTATGACATTAAAGTGATTGAGTTGAAAGAAGGATATATCCATGTTATTCGGCACGAAAACGGTGAGTTCAATATTTCCAATGCCTTATCCCCGCAGAAAGAGGTTGAAGATATGGAAGAAGAGTTGCACGTTCATTTGAAATCGATCGAACTGGTCAATGTGGATATCTATAAATTGAATGAGGCCAATGGCCTGATGGTAGAATCCTTTGTTTATCACGCTGATATTGGATTCAAATCAAATGACGAACACGTATTGGCTTCAGTCGATGCCGAAATGCAACTGAATGTGATAGTTGAAGGAGACACCTCTTTCTTTAAACACAAACACCTCAATTTGAATGGGGAGGTGGAATACATGAAAGAAGATGAAATGGTGTTTATAAATCAGGCTGAACTCGAACTGGAACATGCAATTTTTTCAGCGAAAGGATCGGTTGATTTCGCAAATGACTTTGATCTGGACATCGATTTCTCCGGGGAAAAAGAAAACTTTGAATTGTTCATGGCCTTTGCCCCGGAAGAGCTCGCAACAGTTCTGGACAAATATGATAACGCCGGAAAAATTAGGCTGGAAGTTCACCTGAGCGGTAAGTCTGCGGGCGGTTATTTTCCAAAAGTGGAAGCCACCTTTAGCTGCCACAGTGCTCACTTTACCAATAATATTTCACACAAAAAAATTGATAATCTCAATTTTGAAGGATATTTCACCAACAACGGCTCTCGCAAATTGGAAGAAATGGAGTTTTCTTTGAAAGACTTTACCGCGAAACCAGAAGCCGGAAGTTTCGAAGCCAATCTTTTTATAAAGAACTTTGCATCACCTGAAATTGAAATGACCCTGGATTCGGATTTTGATCTCAATTTCTTAACCCAATTTATCAATTCAACCGCTTTTGTGGATATGCATGGAAAAATTCAAATGCACATGAAATTTCACGATATCGTTGATTTGAGCAATCCGGAACGGTCTGTTGAAAAATTGAACGAAGCATACTATGTCGAATTGCTGATTGAGAATTTGGGATTCAAAACGGCTGCATATCATTTGCCCTTGAAGGATTTGGACATGAGAGTAACACTGGAGGGGCACGAGGCGAAAATTGATTATTTCGATCTGAAAATAGGAAAGACGGATCTTCATATTTCCGGACATATATCCGACTTACCGGCAATCCTTCATCATACCGATGACGAGATAATAGCGGACTTATTTATCGAGTCGAAGCAGATTAATATTGAGGAACTGACATCTTATGACCCAAAGAATGTTGAACCGATCGACGAAAGGATAAACAATGTGAGAATGGACTTGAAGTTCGTGAGTACTGCAAGAAATTTTACAGAGTCATTGAACTTGCCGGTGGGAGAGTTTTATATCGAGAATTTTAATGCGAGTCTCGAACATTATCCGCACACCTTTCACGATTTTCATGCCGACATATTTGTGGATGACAGCAATTTTAGGGTGATTGATTTCTCGGGAATGATCGATGAGAGTGATTTTCATTTTCACGGAAAGTTTTTCAATTATGAACGATTTCTTCAGGCTCATCCGAAAGGAGATGCCAAAATTGACTTCGACCTGACCTCGGCGCATCTGCGTCTTGAAGATTTGTTTTCATACAAAGGTGAAAACTACGTGCCTGAAGATTACCGGCACGAAGAATTGAAAGAGTTGAAATTGCACGGAATCCTTGAACTGCATTTTGATGACGGACTGAAGTCATCCGATTTTTACCTAACTCAAGTTGATGCCAGGATGAAGATACACCCATTGAAATTTGAAGATTTTAATGGTAGAATCCATTATGAAGATGAACATTTGGTGATAGAAGAGTTACACGGAAAAATTGGTCGTTCAGTATTCAGTTTGGACATGAATTATTATTTCGGGGATGATGAAAAAATACGGAAACGTGATAATCACTTTGGTTTGAAGGCCAGTCGTTTGGATTTTGATGAGCTATTTAATTACAACACCTCCGCCACGTATTTGGCAGATAGTCCGGAGGAGCATGAGGAGGTATTCAATATTTATGAGATTCCATTTTCAACGATGACAATAGATATGGACATCGACCACCTGAGATACCATCGATATTTACTGGATGATGTTCACGGTAGATTTCGAACAACTCCAAATCATTACATATATATCGACACACTTCGGATGCGGGTTGCAGGTGGAAAGATGATGCTCTCAGGTTATTTCAACGGATCGAATAAGGACAAGATTTATTTCAGCCCGAAACTTAAGTTACAAGGGGTTGACCTTGATAAGTTTTTGTTTAAGTTTGAAAACTTTGGTCAGGATCATCTGGTTTCCGAAAATTTACATGGAAAAATTACAGCGACAATTACCGGCAAAATTCACGTTCATCCGGATTTTATTCCAATCCTGGATGATTCCGAAGTACATTTGGATGTGACAGTGGTTGATGGAAGACTGATTGATTTTGAGCCTATTGTGGATATGAAAGAATACTTTGTAGATAAGAACGTAAATATTGTCAAATTTGACACACTTCAGAATCACATTGATTTCAAAAATGGTGGCATCAACATTCCGCACATGACTATTAACTCAACACTAGGATATTTGATTATTTCCGGAACGCAGGATTTAGATCATAATATTGAGTATTATATTCGTGTGCCACTTAAGTTGGTAGCCAGGACCGGTTTCCGAAAATTGTTCGGTAAGTCAAAGGAGGAGGCGGACCCGAATCAGGAAGATGAAATCGAATACATTGACCCGGCGAAAAAAGTGGCTTATGTTAATATCAAAATAGTAGGGGACGAGAACAATTACAAAGTTTCACTGGGTAAGGATAAACGAAATAAGAAAAAGAAAAAAAATCCTAAATCCTAAATCCTTAATCCTTCACCCGATTCATTCCCATCGCTCGTAACATCCAGTTTGGAAGGCGTTTTTCAGGATTTCTCTTTTTCAAATTGATGTACCAACCCAGCTTTTTCATGATTGCTACCTTATGCGTTTCAACAAACTCAATCCAGGTACCATCCAAATCTTCGATGTAAGAAAATCGTCCACCCGCTTCACCCATGTCGAAGGTGTCTCCACTGTCAACAGTAAAGGGATATCCTGCCTCTTCACACTCAATTTTTAGTTCTTCCATTCCCCGGACATCAAAGCACAAATGAATAAACCCCCAGTCTCCCCAGAAACGATTTTCAAAAATTTTCCTTGGCTCACGATCAAGTGCTTGAACTAATTCTATTCTTGTCGGACCAAATATTTTGGAGAAGGGTCCTTTGCGCTCGGTCTTGTGTGAAAGAAGAACTCTTCTGAACTTCTGTTCACCCGACGGAAGATTAGCAAAACATCCAAAAGCACCCGTTTCATCATACTCAACTTTGTCGTAATCAAGGATGTCATGGTAAAGTTTGAGGGACTTGTCAATGTCGCTTACTCCAATTAATACTCCCGCAACACCACCCGTCTTTGCAGGATGTTTGGTGTCTTTAAACCAGCCCGCATTCTCCTGAACGATGTTGAATATGTTGCCGTTCGGGTCTTTCATAAAATAGTTCAACTCTCTGGTTGGTGTCTGACTAATGCCACCTAACATGACACCTCCTTTTGACTGATGGTAGGTATATGAGGCTTCGACATCTTTCGATTTTATCCGGCAGGAGTACAATCCCAAATCCCCAAGATTAATATTGAATGCCGCTTTCTCAGTATTTCGGCTGGTGTATTGCCAAATCTCAAATCCTCCACCACCTTCCATACTAATTGCAAGAGTAGCAGTGCGACTTTGAACTTCTCCCCCGGTATATATTGTCATCAGTGGTGCTTCTGCAGCCTCCTCAAAAATCCGAACATCCGTACCAAACATTTCTCGGTACCACTTCCAGATTTCTTGTACATCCGGAACACCAACTCCCATTTGCTGTATGCCTGAAATGATTTTCGCCATCGCAATTTTTTGTAAAAGGATACAAAGATAGTTCGTTTTAAGATTATGGAATTTTTGTTGCGGTTGAAATTACGTTTGCGATACCCAAAACTCTCAAAAAGTTATTTCACAGAGAGCGACAAAGGAGCACGGAGTTTCAGAGAGAAAAAG
>CAZCAD010000291.1:0-4902 GCA_964496525.1 uncultured Flavobacteriales bacterium
TAACCCGTTACAAGAATGACCGCTCCTCTTTCTTTAAATGTGGGTTTCTTATCCTGAGCACCAGGGATTGCGGGAATTACATAGTTAACAAATATTTTTTTTAGTCGACTTGCAGTTGACTTTTTAGATTTATATATATCATTCAACTTAGATGATTCCACAACGATGCCACTACCCCGAATTTCGTTAAACTCTTGAAGTAAAAGTCGGTTCGCCTGCGTTTTATCCTTGTCATAAATCTGGATAATAATATCATATGGCAAGGACTTACCGTTAAACGAGAAACGATAATCCGTATTATTAAAAAGATAGATTTCCACCTCTTTAGTTTGTTTGTAGGTCTTAAAGTTAAAGTAGGTCACTTTTGAACCGTCAAAACGATACGGCTGAATCTCCGCCTTGGCCTCTACTTTTTGAGTAGAAATATTTTCTCTGAACTCAGTTATATTTGAGGCGACTAATTGCTGAGCACATACGATTACCGCCATCCACAAAACTGCTAATCCTGTTAATGTCTTTTTCATACTTTCTCCTTTTTCCTGACCGCTAACTCTACATAATTTACGAAAAATCAAGGTATACAAAAATTTATTCGACCAATCTAATTGATTAGGGGATAAGTCATGGGTGTATAATTAAAATATAATGATGCTCCGTAAAGCTGCCACAAGGTAAATTTCTTAGAAGAAAAATAAAATTATGAGGTTACTATGAGTTACGGACAATTATAGTGCCTGACGAACTTTCGACATGATTCAAGGGAAAGCTGGAAGCCGGATGCTGGAATCTGGAAATTTTTAGGCAATGATATAGTTAGTTAACCCAACTTTCTATTTTTCAAAACTCAAAGATACAAAATCATATTCTTTTAGTAAACTAACCGCTCACCCCAAAATTAGAGTTTGAGTGTTTTTTGTTTTCCGCCTGAATCAAGTTTTCGTTGAGCTTTTTTAAATGTGCTCCCTTTAACCGTAAGGGGCATATTAATCCTTCTTCCTTCGAGTAAATCCTCTACTGTTATTATCTGAATTTTGTCATATTGCGTTCCGAAATATTCCTTGCCATAGTAGCCTGCATCTTTAGCCGCCTCCCGCATTGGTTTTGTAACCTGTTGCTCAAAACATACAAATGCGCCCATGCTTCGTTTATCGGCCTCGACAACGTGTATAAATTCCCTCACGTTTTTCACGTTTACTTTTCCGCTTTTCACCTCTATCAAACAAACCTCTTTTTTTTTCGATACATCGAATGTGATATGTCCATCCCATCCGCCATCCGCAGTTTTCTTTGGATTACAAACTCCATGCAACATACCCTCGATGATCCAATCTTGAAACTTCATCCTCCCGCCTCTTGTTTTTTCTGCAAGCATTTTTGCGCTTGCTGCGTCTTTTGGGAAGCCGAAGATTTCAAATGTCTTACGAATCTTCACTCCATGAGCATCTGTGAGCCTTCTTGCAATCAACCCGATTGCCAAATGAGATATATCTACACCGATCCAGTTTCTTTTTAATTCCTGAGCCGCACTCACTGTTGTTCCGCAACCACAGAAAAAGTCAGCAACCAAATCGCCTTCGTTGGAGCTTGCCTCAATAATGCGCTTGAGTAACGCAACAGGTTTTTGTGTTGGATAGCCAAGACGTTCTTTGGATGCAGCAGATAGTCCACTTATATCGTGCCATATAGTTTGAACAGGAACACCTTTTCCTTCATCAAGATATTGCTTTCTCTGAGGAACATTTCCTGCCTTTGTTTGAACTACCATGCCCGCATCAATCAACTCCTTCATCTTTTTTTTTGAATATCGCCAATATCGTGTTACACCCATTACTTCGTATTGCGGATTTCCCTTTGCTGCACCCCCCGTTCCTATCATGCTTATTAACCTATATCGTCTATCTGTATCGGGTTCAACATATTTATAAAAATTATCTAGGTAGTCCTGAGAGTATGGATTGAATGGTTGATGAAATGTGTTCTTATTACTTTTAGTGTATAAGAAGACTGTGTCAGCATTCGGATCGAATGATGTTCTACCCTGCCCGAAATTTCCCTTGACTGTGTCGGCTCTTTTCCATATTATCTCATTTCGATAAGCATTTTCACCGAATATTAAATCGCAAATGATTTTTAGGTAGTGACTCATGGTAGAATCACAATGCAAATAGAAACTTCCGTCTTGTTTTAAGACTTTATTAATATACAAAATTCGAATCGCCATAGTCGTAATGTAGGCCATTGAACTTTTACTAAAACGAATATGGTCTAAGGTCTCAAGAAAACTAGCCAAATCAAGATCAAGGTCTTTTAGAACCTCCAAAGTGTCTTTATAGTTGATATTACTCCATGTGTCCGCAAATGCTTCTTTCTGCGCTTTATCATCAGTTAAATCAGCATCTTCAAAAAGAATGTTGTAGTTCCGTTTACTGTTGAATGGTGGGTCGATGTAAACGAGATCAACAAAACCTTCAGGATGTTCGTGATGTAATTCCTTCAAAACATCAAGACAATCGCCTAAATATAATCGATTCATTTTCGGGTATTTAATACAAAAAACGTCAATTTTTATAAACAGAATTCGATTTATTGGGATGATTTATCAACAACTGAAAATCCAGTATTCGGTTTTCGTACATTTGACCTTACCCTAATTTCCAATTTAAAAAAGTGATGTATGAGTGATAACATAACCATTCCTTTAATGAAGTGCCAATTTTGTTGAAGTAGTTGACGCTAAGACAAAAAAGAAATCCATCCTAAATAAGTCCAACATTGTAATGATCGAGGGGATTGATGAGAAAAAAGAACATTAACCCTCACGATCTTTACAGGAGAAAAGACCTTTAAGAAGACTATCTCCGCTATCATCCGATGGTCAAACTGCTGTTGTCTAAAAATCATTTGAAAGCTTCAAATCCCCGGTTCTATCTTCGTGTTTCAAAATAAGGTACTTATATATCATACACGGCAGGCAAGAATGAGCAATTTGAGCGCTTTTCAAGTTTTCGTGAATTTAATTCATGCTCCTTTGTTATAATGTCCATTACAAAACCGAATTGAAAAAGTCAATGAAATCCTATCCGCCGATAAATGATGGATATTCATGCAAAAATCGCATTTAGTTCACATCATCTGTCTTCTGTCCTTTGTCTCACAGATTCTTTACCTTTGCTTATCATTATTCACAGGCATGATCAACATCGTATTATTCGGCCCTCCGGGAGCAGGAAAAGGAACGCAGTCAGAAAGATTGAAAGAAAAGTATGCCTTGGTGCATATTTCAACCGGAGATGTTTTTAGAGCATTGGATCCGGAATCTGATTTGGCGAAGCTGGCTAAAACTTATTCTGAGAAAGGTGATTTGGTCCCTGACGAAATAACCATTGATATTTTAGAATCGGAGGTAGCAAAATTTCCCGATGCTAAAGGTGTCATTTACGATGGATTTCCACGAACTACTGCCCAGGCCGATGCCTTGGATAAATTCCTTGAATCAAAAGGCACATCTGTAAGTATGATGATTTCATTGGTTGTGGAGGAAGAGGAATTAAAGAGACGTTTAATTGCACGAGCCGAAATTTCCAGGCGTGCCGATGATGCAGATTATGAAATAGTTCAAAATAGAATTAATACGTATAATGCCCAAACAGCTGTCGTTGCTGATTATTATCGAGCACAAGGCAAACTGACCGAAGTTAACGGTGTCGGAAGTATAGATGAAGTGACCGAACGTCTTTTTGAGGCGATGGATTCAACTTCTGTTTAAATTCATTCTCATTCTGACCTTTTATGTCAAACTTCATTGATTACGTTAAAATCCATTGTCGCTCCGGAAAAGGCGGTGCGGGTTCGCGCTACATGCGAAGGGAGAAGTATGTGCCAAAGGGCGGGCCTGCAGGTGGCGATGGAGGCCGTGGCGGACATGTCATCTTAAAAGGAAATTCACAGTTCTGGACGCTACTACCGCTGAAGTACAAAAAACATGTTAAAGCCAGTCATGGAAATCCCGGAGGTAAGAATCAGGCAACAGGAAAAGACGGTAAGGACGTTTATTTAGAAGTTCCGCTTGGCACGATTGCAAAAGATGCTGAAACAGGAGAATTTTTGGGAGAAATATCTGAAAATAATCAGGAGTTTATTGTCATGGAGGGCGGCAAGGGAGGAAAGGGAAACGTTCATTTTAAGAACTCTGTCAATCAAAGTCCGCGTTACGCTCAAGCCGGAATTCCGGAACAGGAAGGCTGGATAATACTCGAATTAAAGATATTAGCCGATGTGGGCCTGGTGGGATTTCCAAATGCCGGAAAGTCGACTTTACTTTCGGTAGTTTCTGCCGCAAAACCTGAAATCGATAATTATCCCTTTACAACGCTTGTTCCAAATCTTGGCATTGTATCGTACCGCGATTACAAATCATTTGTCATGGCTGATATACCCGGTATCATTGAAGGCGCACATGAAGGGAAGGGCCTGGGCATTCGATTTTTGAGGCATATTGAGCGGAATTCTGTTTTGCTCTTCATGGTCCCGGCGGATAGTGACGACATCATTAAGGAATATGGGATACTGAAGCGTGAACTTGAGAAGTACAATCCGGAACTAATGGATAAGAATCGCCTGTTGGCCATAACGAAATCAGATTTACTTGACGATGAACTAACGGAAGAAATCAAACGGGAATTATCTGATATCTCCATAGCCAATATGGGCCTGACAGAATTGAAGGATGCCTTGTGGAAGGAGCTAAACCCCTAAGAGGACTGTACCCGGATAAGGCAATATTTTGAAACAACACACATTAAGTTTGGTTAATCAACTCATGTTCCGGACCAGGGGCATGGAACCAGCACGTTAATATGCTTGAAACCATGGAATCAATTGACATTGCATTATTCCTATTTC
>CAZCAD010000292.1:0-3226 GCA_964496525.1 uncultured Flavobacteriales bacterium
AAAAGGGAATAGTAGCAAGTAGGTTATCGGATCAGTCCCTGGATCTCGATACCAAATATGGAAATGTTGGAAGGCAAAGGGGCAATTCGAAGAATAAAGACTTCTATGCGTTCGCCGGTGTAATGCTCACCTTTAAACTTGCCAGCAAATATCAAAATCAAAAATGTTATGGGATTAACAATTAATCTTGCATTCAAATTGGCTGCAAAGAGATACCTTTGCACCTGGATTGCAATTTCATGACATTTAAAGATCAAATCGACACAGCTAGTTTACCACGTCACGTTGCCATAATAATGGATGGAAATGGACGATGGGCTAAAAAGAAAGGCAAGCTACGCGTATTCGGACATAAAAATGGTGTGGTTGCCGTTCGCGATACAGTTGAAGCCGCTGCAGAAATAGGAATTGAATATCTAACCCTCTACGCATTCTCCACAGAAAATTGGAATAGGCCTAAAATAGAAATCATTGCCCTCATGAAGCTGCTTGTTTCAACAATTAATAAGGAAACCAAGACACTAATGAAGAATAATATTCGTTTATCCGCTACCGGAGACCTGGATGCACTGCCGCAAGACTGTTACGACGAATTGAAAGAAACCATGAACAACACTGCCCAAAACAAGCGAATGCAGCTGAATCTCGCATTGAGCTATAGTTCGAGATGGGAAATTGTTGATGCGGTTAAAAAAATTGCGAAGGATGTCAAAGAGACGTCAATAGAGCTGAACGCGATTGATGAGAATCTCTTTTCTAAATACCTCAGCTCATCTTCTTCTCCTGATCCGGAATTACTTATTAGAACAAGTGGTGAATACAGAATTAGCAATTTCTTACTATGGCAGATCGCTTATGCCGAGTTGTATTTTACAGATACATTATGGCCAGATTTCAGGAGGGAAGATCTCTATAAAGCAATCGTAGATTATCAGGGTAGAGAGAGAAGATTCGGAAAAACCAGTGAACAATTAGAACAGGCTTAATGATCAGCATAGGCAAATCATATTTCACCCTTGTTGCGCTTTTCGGCTACCTATTTCTTGCAACCGCACTCTCACTCAGCGCCCAAATTAACTCCGGCGACATAGAATTGGATAAGTTGAATTATGGTAATCCAAAGGAATATACGCTGGGCCCGATTACCGTAACCGGGACTCAGAACTTTGACAAGAAAGTGCTGGTTATGCTTTCGGGGCTCAAGGAAGGCGACAAGATCATGATACCGGGCGATGAAACTGGTACAGCGATCAAAAAACTATGGAAGCAAGGACTGTTTTCAGATATTAAAATTACAGCTACAAAAATTCAGGGAGATTATATCTTTTTGAATTTACACTTCCAGGAGCGCCCCAGGCTCTCTAAATTCATGTTCCCGGGAATGAAAAAAGGAGATGCAGACGATATTCGTGGGAAAATCAAATTGAGTACTGGCAAACCAGTGACCGAACATCTTTTGATTACAACCAAAGCCAAGGTCCTGGATTACTATTTAGACAAAGGGTACCTAAACGCGACAGTCACACTTTCTCAAAAACCTGACACCTCCAAGAACAACTCTGTTATTCTTATCATCAAAGTGAATAAAAAGGAGAAGGTTAAAATTAATGAGATTATAGTGAGTGGGAATACCGCATTCAGCTCTAAAAAGGTTCGTCGAATGTTAAAGAACACAAAGCAGAAGACACCGTATAATATTTTTTCAAATTCTAAATATTTAGCGGAGGATTACGAAGCGGATAAATTGAAGGTAATTGATAAATACAATGATGAAGGATACCGGGATGCCAAAATTGTAAGAGATACAATCTATGCGCACGACGAAAAAACCATCAATATCGAACTTACAATTGATGAGGGAAATAAGTACTACTTCCGAAACATTGTCTGGACAGGAAATACGAAATACACAGCAAAACAATTGAATAAGATCCTGGCAATTTACAGAGGTGATGTCTTTAACCAAACAACGCTAAACACACGTCTGTACATGAATCCAAAGGGGCAAGATGTAAGTTCTCTATACCTCGATGATGGATACCTTTTCTTCTCAATTACACCGATAGAGACCAATGTTGAAGGTGACTCGATAGACATGGAGATGCGGATCTATGAAGGAAAGCAGGCACGGATAAACAAAATAACTATCACGGGTAATACGAAAACAAATGACCATGTAATAATGCGTGAAATACGGACAAAGCCTGGTCAGCTATTCAGTCGGGCAGACATTATTCGATCACAAAGGGAATTGGCTCAGCTTGGTTATTTTGATCCTGAAAAATTGGATGTGCGACCTGTCCCGAATGCAGAGGATGCAACTGTGGATATTGAATACATCGTAGAAGAAAAATCATCCGATCAAATCGAACTTTCAGGGGGATGGGGCGGCTTTGGAGGCATTGTAGGTTCGTTGGGTGTCATCTTCACAAATTTCTCAGTAAAGAGCATGTTCGAAAAAGGATCCAAGGCCTGGAGACCTTTACCTTCAGGTGATGGTCAGCGACTCTCAGTTAGGGCGCAATCTAACGGAACGTGGTATCAGTCCTATAACTTTTCATTCACCGAACCCTGGTTAGGAGGCAAGAAACCCCAATCTTTCTCTGTATCAGCCTACCATTCAATCAGATCTAATGGGCTTAAAAAAGGTGATGATGGCAGAGCTTACTTCAAAACTACAGGAGCATCATTAGGACTTGGGTTAAGACTTAAATGGCCCGACGACTATTTTACTTCATTCACACAAATTGGTTATCAGAATTACGAACTAAGCAATTGGTCCTCTACATTTGCTTTCAACAATGGCTCTTCCAATACCTTCAGTGTTACGGAAACATTTGCCAGAAATTCGATTGACCAACCAATTTATCCCCGTAGAGGTGCTAAGATCTCACTTACAACTCAGCTCACTTTACCTCACTCTCTTGTAGACGGCATTGATGATTACTCGGGAATGACTGCTGAAGAAATCTACAAGTGGAACGAGTTCCATAAGTGGAACTTTAAGCTATCCTGGTTCACGCCTTTAGTAGGAAACCTCGTCTTAAATACAAGAGTACAGTTTGGCTTTTTAGGACGGTATAATAAGAAACTTGATATAACTCCTTTCGAAAGATTTTCAGTGGGAGGAAGCGGTTTGTCCGGATTCACACTATATGGCACCCAGGTAATTGCTTTGCGTGGTTACCCGGACAACTCATTATCACCTACAGCTAACGGCGGAAGT
>CAZCAD010000292.1:3250-4898 GCA_964496525.1 uncultured Flavobacteriales bacterium
TGAGGTATCCACTTTCTCTAAATCCTTCTGCCACAATATATGGGTTGGCATTTCTTGAAGCGGGTAATGCCTGGAACGGTATTGACAATTTTGAACCGTTTAGTGTTCGCAGGTCGGCAGGCCTGGGCGTAAGGATTTTCTTACCCATGTTTGGACTATTGGGATTTGACTACGGTTATGGTTTTGATCTTGATGGCGTTCCGGGATTTGGAAGCCAATCATCAAAATGGCAACCACACTTCATTATCGGATATTCTGTTGACTAAATTTATATATTGATGTGATTGGCCGGACGAATGTTCATCCTATTACGTCTGCTAGAATATTGCTACTTTCGCCATTCGTTTTGGTACGATTAATGCGTTAACCGCTTTTAAAAAGAAATCATGAAACGAGAACTGAACAAATACCTACTTATCCCTGTACTTGGTTTATTATTGGCCTTTGCGGGAGTGCCTAAGCAATCATTTGCACAAAAATTTGCATATGTAGACACGAAGTATATTCTGGACAATATCACTGAATACAAAGCTGCTCAAGCTGAACTTGATAAGATTTCTGTGGAATGGCAGAAGGAAATTGAGGCTCAATATGCAGAAATTGACAAGCTTTACAAATCCTTTCAGGCCGAACAAATTCTTCTCACTCCAGAGATGAAGAAGAAAAGAGAGGATGAAATTATCCGCAAAGAGAAGGAAGCAAAGAACCTGCAAAAGAAGCGATTTGGAGTAGGTGGCGACTTATATAAGAAGCGCCAGGAGCTCATTAAACCTATTCAGGACAAAGTATACGCTGCGATCAAGGAGGTTGCAACTATTGGCAATTATGCATTGATTCTGGATAAAGCTGGAGATCTCAATATTCTCTATTCAGATCCAAAGTATGATAAAAGTGAGGAAGTCTTGAACAAGATGGGATACAAAGCCAGCAAATAGACATTGTCAATAACGATTTACACCTAAACCAATCAATATGAAAGTACTTGCAAAACCAATTTTGGTCGTTGTCATTTTGTTAATGGGAGCGAGCTTAGTGAGCGTTAATGCGCAAACGAAAGTTGCTCACATAAACTCCACCGAATTGCTGGAGGCGATGCCAGAAAAGGCGCAGATGACTACGGCTCTTCAGTCATTCCAAAAGAAACTGGAGCAAAAACTGATCACAATGCAACAGGAACTGCAGCAGAAATATCAGACCTTCCAGCAGCAAGAGCATTTAATGACTGAGGCGATCAAACAATCCAATATAAAGGATATCCAGGACCTCGAATTGAGGATTCAGGAATTTCAGATTATGGCCAGCCAGGAGTTGGAGGCAGAGCAGCAACGAATTCAGAAGCCAATCATCGATAAGGTAAGGAAAGCCATTGCTGATGTAGCTACTGAAAAAGGATATGATTATGTTCTTGACACTGGAACCGGAGTTGTTCTATTCGATGGTGGTGGTGACGACATCATGCCGCTTGTTAAAAAGAAATTGGGAATTCTGTAATTGGTTCTCAAATAATTAAAAAAGCCACTCATTCTGGGTGGCTTTTTTTATTTTTAAGGTTCATGACAAAAAGATCAGGCAATAACCAACCCATCGGGATTTTTGATTCGGGGATAGGAGGCTTAACGGTAGCAAATGCCATTAATGAACTACTACC
>CAZCAD010000293.1:0-4854 GCA_964496525.1 uncultured Flavobacteriales bacterium
AATAATGGATTCTTCAAGCTATTTTGTAATTGTACAACTTTCGGATAGTTGTGCTCTGAAATGAAAAAAAAATTGGAGTCGATCAGTAACATAAATTATCTGCTCGCCGAGCTAAAGGTTAATTACAGCGATAAAATATTGGAATACGAAAATGAATTTGATGTGGTCATAATTGATGGCAGGGAAAGAGTTCAATGTGCGAAAAACTGTCTTAAGTCTTTAAAAAATAATGGTGTAATTATATGGGATAATTCCGATGAGAGCCAGTATACTGAAGGATATGATTATTTAACCATCAAGGGTTTTAAGAAAATTGATTTTGAGGGAATGGGGCCTATCGGCTATACAAAATGGCGGACTTCAATATATTATCGTGATGATAACTGTTTTGATATTTAAGTGCAATTAACAACGAAAAAGCCTCAGCATGTTAATGATCGTTTTGAAAAAAGAATGAGCCCGTGATTCAGGATAGATTCTTAGAGGCCTCTTTGATTGAGTGCCGGTTTTCATTAAGGAGGCAAATTTGTGCTCCCCTAATTTCCGAAAGGAAAGAAGATGTTCATCTGATCAAGTAAACCAACACAGCCACACCATTGCACACCACTCACTCTTGAAATTAAGCGCACAACTTGACTGCAAGGCTACTCACCTGCTCCTAACAAAGGTCTACAACCCAATAGACAGGTGGGCTATAGCCGGCTAAAAAATAAAGTGAATCTTAAGCCTTACCAAGAATCCTGAACATACCTGTTCCGCATGTAGGACATTTTCCTTTCATGGCTTTTCTGCCATTTTTCATAGTGACTTCTGCGCCATCTTGGATTTCTCTTTTCGCTTTACATTTTACACAATATCCTTCCATGATTTTTATCGATTTTATTGTTCGTGGATAAATATAACTTTTTTAGCACAGCACAAGCACAGCACAAGACCATAACTTATTAACATCGAATAATGATAAAATTATAGCGAAAGATATATATTTTCAGAATTTAACCAAAAGTCAGCTATAGCGTAAGCTGCGGACGAAAAACGGCTAAATTAGTCAAAGGTAGACAAGAGTTGAAATCCGGCTTATATTTTAAAAAATAAATTGAAAAGGCTAATCTTCGTAATAATATTCTTGATTTTAGGCACAATTGCCGGTACCCAAAGTCTCGCTGATTTTATCATTTGAACAGATTCTGCGGTTAAAATAACATTTATGCGAACCCCTATTAATTCATTCGCACCTGCCTTTGTCGCCTGCCTGTCGGCCTTTAGATTAGCAGGGCAGACAGGACAAAATTTTCATAGAGATGACTAAAGCTTTTATACTAAAAAACTGTTGCTCACCCATCAATAAATCCTTTTTGCCCGATATCTAAAAATTTCTCACGCATTCATTTAGGGCAAAATTGCCAAAATTCATCGTTCCGATACATTTTAACATCTTTCAGTCAAAGTTGCCTAAATTGGATGAAAATGGCAGTATCAAAGCAAATGCAAATAAAGACCCTCTCCAATATCAACTTTGATGAAATCACCTCTGCCTTTAACAAAGCATTTTCAGATTATTCTATTCCGATGTCAATGACTGTAGATGCTTTGAAGAAAAGGGTTGTTTCATATCGAGTTGATCTTAGTTTATCCGCCGGAGCTTTTGTTGATGGGGAGCTAGTCGGATTTATCTTGAATGCGACAGAGACGGATGGAGAGGTGAAACTCGTCTACAATTCAGGAACCGGAGTTGTGCCGATACATCGAGGAAATCAGCTAAGTCGACAAATGCACAATTTTATTCTGCCGGTATTAAAAGATAATTTTTTTCAAAAATACGTTTTGGAGGTGATCGATGATAATAAAGCTGCAATCAAAACTTATTTAGGTGTAGGATATAAAACCAAAAGAAGACTTCTGTGCTTTAGAGGATCCATTATTTCGAAAAACGAGAACTCGACGACCATGATTGAGAAGATGGAACCGCTTTGGGAAGAAGTTAAGCCCATGTGGGATTGGAATCCGACTTGGCAAAATACAATTCAATCCCTGATGGCCGTCGGAACTGAAAATGATTTCATCGGTATAAGGGTTGATTCACAAATGGTGGCTTATTCCTGTTATCACCCCGGACAGTCCAGAATTCATCAATTGGCGGTACATCCAAACCACAGAAGAAAAGGCTATGCTTCTGCCCTTCTTAATTATATCGCAGAGACGACCCAGAAAGAGGTATCGATGATCAATGTAGATGAATTAGATCTCGGTATGAAAGCATTCTTTCATTCAATTGGGATGGAGAATTATTTGAATCAGATTGAAATGCAATTGGAGATTTGACAAATCCAATAGATTATGCGTTAATTTAGAAAATGAAGTTCCTCAAAGGCGAATATGATTCAATCAAAAACCTCGTTGAAGAAAAGGGTTATAAGTACTCCGAATTCAGTTTTGTAAAAAAGCGAGGAATGCTGAATGTAATCTGGACACAAAAGGAGGAGCCCTTCCGCTTCTATCGAAAAAAAGAAACGGTGATCAACGAGAATATGCAGTTTGAGGAGAAACTGACGTATTTCCTTGGACCAAAGAAGGAAATTGCTGTTAATAACTGGGAAGAGGTCTTGATAAAATTTGGTGAGTTTTTGGGCTAGGTGGTCTCATTAATGAGCTTTCGAAAACAGAGACTAGATCCTTATCCACGTAGGGCGGACGGTATGACGGGAAAAAGAAAATCTCTTGAGTTTTGCTATTTAGCCTTGTATTCAAAGGGCAAATCAACCATAATGGCAAACTCAGCACCGCGATCATAGAGGACGTCATTTTCTTTGGGATAATGCCAAATTACCTTAGCGTCAATCTCAGAATCATCGATTGTCATCAATACTTTCAGCAATTGTTTCGCCGAAGAGGAGTTAAAATAAGTGAGATCGCAGCTCACTTCAATTTTTGAAGCACCACTATCAAGATAAGTTTGCAACCATCGATGAATCTGGGCATAAAATGAGTTTGCATCTTCCATCATTGATCTTCCGGCAAAAAGTATACTCCCTGAAGGATCCAATTTCACTTCAGGTTTCATCTCGGACTGCTCAATGTTTAGCGGTTCCATGTCACGGGAATTTTTAATCCAAGAATCACATAGTCACCAAAAGGATCCTGGTCAATATGTATGTCAATACTTGAATTCGTGAGTCTCCTTAAATCAATTAAGCCAACACCGGCGCTACTGCCATCCTCCATCACACTTTCCATGAGGAATTTTCGATAATCTTCGTTCAATTGATCAACTTCCTTGCGATTAATGTCCTCAATCTTTTTTCGGATAACGTCAACACCGCTATTAGGGTAATTAGCTGCTGAAATGTAAAAATAAGTATCAAATCGTTGAAGAATAAATATTCCTCTAACCTTGCCATCTTCATCTTTAGCTCCATGACGTGAAATGTTCTGCATAATTTCTACCGATGCATGAAAAATGGTAAATCCAACCGCATGATTTTCCTCCAAATTGGTTTCAAGAATCGATAACATTGGATAAATAATATCATCCGAAAACTCACCTTGGTAAATAAAAACGACTGAATGGTCAGTCATTTGATTCTTGACCCAACTATTAGACGATATTTGCAAAACGTCTTTTTCATCAGTTAGCAAATTTGGATTTGCCAACAAATCAATCTGCATGTGAAATGAGTACTTATCTTCGGCAAATGGAATAAAATCTGTTTGAATTTCGCGCTTTGAGCGTCGAACCATTTCAATAAGTCCCAAACCGGCTCCGCCCTTTGCACTTAGCGTACCTCTTTTCAGTTTCTCTATGTATTGATCTTTTAATTCGTGAGCACCGAGCTTGTTAATGGATCGCAAACGTTTTTGAAGAAACACTTTTTGCCATCCATCCACTTTATTAGTGGAAAAAATATGAATGAAATTATTCTGGCCGCGAATACCAAATAAGCTACTCAGTGGTGTTACAGGATAATCTCCACCGTGTTTAACAATGTTTTGAAAACTCTCGGCAACTAAAAATGCGACACGTTTGGAGATTTTCTTCTCTACTTCAGCATCAACAATTGAAATGAGCTTAGCCGTGAAAAAATCATCAAAATAACCGCTGTAAAACAGGCAAAAGTTATCGCGATCAAAATGATCTTTCAGTGCTTTCGCAACGACCAGATTTTCGTTCATAGCTGTGGCAGTGGATTCGATACATTAAATATATCCTTAATTATGCTTTTTTCGACCGCATCACTGAAAAATCTTGTTTCAGCTAAGGAATCCACGCACAGTCTTACTCCTTACGGCTAATGAAGTAATTAGTGTCTGGTTCAACATAATTTTAAACCGTAACTGTGGCTATGCTTGAAAATTCTGTCTTCAACAAAGAAAAAATTGCATCAAAAATTTAGTTCACTAATTTACTAATTACCACAGTAGATTTTCTAAGTTTGTCACATGAAGGCATTCATTCTAGCTACCTTTCTTATAGTCGGTTTGAGTGTAGGTGCCCAAATCCCAAGAAATCTTTTACCAACCATTGATTCACTCGAACTTGTCATTGAGCGTGCTTCGCATGACACCATTCGTATCTTAGCCTTGCGTGAATGGGATAATCTGATTTACAGATACGACCCAAAGTTAGACCTGGAATTGCTTTCAGAGATTCAGTTGCTTTGTACCTTCAATCTTGAGGAAGATCTGACAGCCGGAGAAAAAAAGTTTTACGAATTACAATTGAGTAACAGCCTCAACAGCCTCGGAGTGGTTTACACCTCAATCGGTGCTTATACATCCGCCCTCGAATCCCATTTTGAAGTTCTGAAATTCGCCAAAGAAACCGGCAACGACTATGAGGTTGCCCGTTCATATAAC
>CAZCAD010000294.1:0-460 GCA_964496525.1 uncultured Flavobacteriales bacterium
ATTCTCCAAAAACGGTACCATGGCATCGGATTCAATAAAGTGGCCAACTGCAATCCCTGCATTACGTTGAAAATCCAGGCCCTCCCTGTTTCCCTCCCAAAACAAATAAGGATAATGGACTTTCGTATGCGAATCCATCAAATCAACGTTCGGAGCAACTTCTATCCTCCAACCATCGGCATATTCCGGATAGGAGTAATCCAAGCTTCCTTTAAAATCCAGTTTTATATTTACGATTTGCTTTTGATCACTGTAACAGTAGATGACAGGCTTTTCCTGATCCTTCATTCCATCACTTTTGTCAATGGAGTAGAAATTCAGCTTAACAGCGTGCTGACTCTGAAAGTTATAATTCCAAACTACCACTTCCTCGAACTGGGTATGGTACATAAAGATACTTGTGTCTTTAGCGAGGATAAGGAGACTGTATTTACCCTCAGCGTCTGTGAATGTTGAATGT
>CAZCAD010000294.1:478-4841 GCA_964496525.1 uncultured Flavobacteriales bacterium
TTTTGCTCCTGCGATTGCTTGCTGATAATAACGTGCCTGGCCATTGATCAGGCATTTCCCTTTAGGAACATCCCTATCCAATGAATCATAAACTATTTGATAGTATGATCCGATTTCAATTTCATCCCAGGCATGCAGATTTTGGGCTATCAATAAGAAGCCAAATAGTAGGACGGGGTATTTCATTATTACGGTAGTATTAGCTTAGGAATTTCGCTTCCACCCCATTCCAACAGCACGAACCCATCCCGATTAAATCCTTCAAGCTTCGGCTCAATATATTCTTCAATCATTTCACCTTCAGAATCCATCGATGTAAAAAGCATATAAACTCTTCTCATTGCATCCGGCCTGGGAGTCACCTGAATAGACGCTATTTCCTTGTCATATTCCTCATCAACCAAAAACCGGACAAAAGCATAATCCTTTTGAATTATTCTCGGTCCCCAAAAAGTAATGAAATCAGTACTTTCATTTTCATTCATGCCCAGACATGACAAGGAGTTTTCAAGGAAGGAAATCAGCGAATCCGTATTAATTAGAAAACCTTCAAGTTTATTTTCAATGCTTTGGTAGGCAAGACCTTTCATCTGCCCTTCCCAAAAAAGATAGGGATAGACCTTTTGAGTTTGAGGATCAACCAATTTTCCTGATTCACCCACTTCAACCTTCCACTCTTTTTCATATTTAGGATAAGTAAAAGTTAGATTCCCATAAAAATTGAAACTGACCGAAGCTGTCAGTGGTTGATCAGAATACATGTAGATAACCGGTTTATCTACTTCCATCATTTGCCAATTATTCCTCGGCCAAAAATCGATTACAACTTCGTACCCTCCGCGGAAGGCATGGTTCCAAATCACGATTTCATCCAGCCCCGGCTTGTAAAAGAAAATAGATGTGTCTTTTGTCCCAACAAGAAATTCATAATTTCCAAGGCTGTCGGTGCGGGCAATTTTCTCTCGATCAAGTGTCGATACAGTTCCGCCGACTAAGCTTTGTTCAGAATGTACTCTACCCTTGATGCGGCATCTGTTTAAAGGAACATCAAACACGGCTTCGTCCGAAAGAATTGAATAGCTCATTTGGAGCCTCGATTTCTTTCCCGGTGTTCCGTGACCGTAAGACGAAAAGGATAACAACAGAATTATAGATAATAAACTAAATTTCATTTGATTAAGGTTTTAAATATTCTAAGTCGATTTCACCGCCACCCCATTCCAGAACTGTAAATCCTTTGCGGTCAAATCCCGAAAATTCCTGTGGAATGATATTGTAAGTCACTGCATTCGATTCGTACGGGGCAAGAATCATGTAGATTCGTCTCATACTCTCGGGCTTTGGTTCAATACTTAATGCAGCGACTCGCTCTTCACATTCTTCATCAATAAGAAATTGAACAAAGGCGTAATCTTCTCTTTCAAGCACGGGTCCCCAATAGGTAATAAAATCTGTTTTCTCCGTTTGATTTAATCCCAGAACGTCCAAAGTCTTTTCGAGAAACTGCGTCGCCGTATCTGTTTTCATAAAGAATCCGGGTAAATTCAAACCGGTATTTTTTAACATCAAGC
Source organism: uncultured Flavobacteriales bacterium (assembly GCA_964496525.1). Taxonomy (GTDB): domain Bacteria; phylum Bacteroidota; class Bacteroidia; order Flavobacteriales_D; family Crocinitomicaceae; genus JAKSBJ01. The sequence goes on from CAZCAD010000294.1 coordinate 2,050, forward strand.
CATGACTTTCAGCCTCCCAAAACAGGTATGGATACGTTCGATCTTCGCCTTTAATTTTTAGCTGATTATCATTGTCAATTTCAATTTCCCAACCATTTTCATATTTAGGATAGGTAAATGTAAAATCCCCATAAGGATTCAGTTTAACGCTGGCGGACAATGGCTCATCGCTATACATATAAATTATCGGTTTTCTTTTGATTTGATTCTGAGCTTGATACAAATAGACTTTTACTTTAATTCGATGTTGGTCTTTAAATTCATAATCCGAAATACAACATTCCGAAAAACCAAGCTTCATAGCACAAAATTGTTCTGTTCCTACAGGCAGTGTCATTGAAAATTTTCCCAGCGAATCGGTCAGCATGTCTTCGGCAGTCTCACGATCAGGATCATTCGGCTTATAGGCATTTACTATGGCGCCGTCAACGGGAAGATTGCTGGAGAACATGAGAACAGTTCCTTCGATAATGAAGTTGCCTTCCTTTACTGATTCATCCTTTTTATCGGATAAAATATCATACATAACCAGCGGACCTATGTTATCGGCGGAATAAGTCAAAAGAGATACTGATAAGAGTATTGCCATTAATGCAGTCTTCATAATTCTGATTTGTGTTTAGTTAGATTTGATCCTCCCCACTCCAAAAGGTGATATCCCTCCCGATCCATCCTTGTCCATTTGACTTTTACCGTTTGATAATTCTTGTTGTCCAACTCATTAATCCCTTCAAACAGCATATAGATTCGCCGGACCGAATTTGGAGCGGGAGTTATCGAAAGCTCGGCAATTCGATCATATCCATCATCGACTAAGAACTGAACTTTCGCATAAGAATAATTCGTTAGTCTTGGTCCCCAGAAAGTGATGAAGTCCGTCATTTCTCGCGGATTTAATCCTGCTTTAGAGAGTTCGTTTTCGAGGAATTGTATCGTCGTATCGGTTTCGATATAGTAAATATTGAAATTAGCCTCAGAAACCTTGGAAAAATGCAAGTCAAACATTTCTGCTTCCCAGAATAAGTAAGGATAGCTTCTTCCTGTGTTTTGATCGATCAAGCGCCCCATTTCATCTGCAAGGATGTTCCAGCTATCCGCCTGCCGCGCCGTCGGCAAGCCTTTGGCGGCCGATGGAGGCGGATACGTAAATGTGAACTCGCCCTTAGGAAGAATAGAAATCTGACTTCCTGTTGGAGGAGTGTTGTATGCATAGATTACCGGCTTAAATACCATGAGAGGAGCCTTGTCAGCTATTTTGACTTCAAGCAGGTAGTAATGCTGATCTCTTTCGCCATTCAATGTTATAGAGACTTCGTTTACACCCAGCTTGTAGAAATAAATTACGGAATCCGAAATCGGAAACTTAATTCGAAAGCGACCGAAATTATCCGTTTTAGTCGTAACTGATTGATCGGGATTTGTTACGAATGCATTTGTCATTGGCAGACTGTCCGTCTCTTTCAGGATTACCCCACTCATTTGAAAGAATCCCGTTTTAATTCGACTGGAATAACCCTGCTCTTTAATCGTAACGGTACTGGCTTCAGGGGACCATGCATCTTCAGCATGTCCGTGCAAGGAAATTAGAAGAACTATAATTGAAATATATAGTCGTTTCATAATTCGGAAGGGTTTTTAGTAAGATCCGTACCGCCCCACTCAAGTACGTGATATGCAGATCGATCAAAGGGTTGCCAATGAAATTTCGTGGTTTGCAAGGCTTTTATACCCGGCTCACTCAAGCCTTCAAACAGGATATAGACTCTTCTGAGCGATTCGGGCGATGGGTTAATTGACAGCTCTGCGATTCGGTCATAATTCTCATCTACCAGGAACTGAATTCTTGCATATAAATGAGCTCTTAGTTTCGGTCCCCAATAAGTAATAAAATCTGTTCGTTCCCGAGAATTTAAACCGGCCTGTGTTAGCTCGTCTTCTAAAAAACGTACTGTTGTATCAGTTCGAATGAAATAATGATTGAACTCTTTTGAATCGGCCGAATTGAAGTCAAGACCGGTAATTTCTGCTTCCCAGAACAGATAAGGGTAAGAGACATCGGTTTTTGGATCAACCATATGTCCATTCGCATCTGCCGTAATCGTCCAACCTTCATTTAATTTCGGATAGGTAAATGTTAGTTTGCCTTTTGACTCAATAAAAAGTTCTGCTCCCGACTTCGGTGAATTGTAGACGTAGATTACCGGTTTGGCTGATATCCGGATTATTGGCTGGGCAATCTTTGCCTCAATCTGATAATAATATCGGTTTCTATCCCCACCTACACTCGCCACTACTTCATTCAATCCGGGTTTATAGAAATAGATAATTGAATCTTCAACCGGAAATTGAATACGGAAGATACCTTTCTCATTCGTCTTTACACTTACACTTTGATCGGCATTGGTAACTATGGCGTCAGGCAGGGGCTCATTGTTCTCCATATTGTAAACGACTCCGCTCATTTGATAGAATCCATTGGCAATTGCAGCCGATTTTTTCTTTGATTTAATTTCGAATGTTCCCGGCAGAAACAATCCTTCTCTCGCTTGAGATGGTATACAAAGTGTGAATAGTAGAGAAAGTGTGACTAGTAGTTTCATAGATCAGAATTGATTATTAGGTGGGATCCTCCCCATTCAATTAAGGTATAACCGCTTCGTTCGAATTGGTTAAAGCTTTGGTCTTGTAATTCTACGCCATCCAGTATTACATCGTCAGCATTTGCAAAAAGCATGTAAATTCGTCTGCTTGATTCTACAGGAGGGTGTACATTAATGTCCGCGATTTGCTCA
>CAZCAD010000295.1:0-4838 GCA_964496525.1 uncultured Flavobacteriales bacterium
CGATGGATTAAGAATCGTGGAGACATCGAAGAGTTGAACGAAATAACGTCTGATTTTGGTAAAGAACGTTTGTACAAGTCGAATCTGGATCATTTGCGATTCGCACATCTGAAGAAACCGTTACGGGCGAAGGATGGAAAGAATGTCAGTCAAATGCACTACGCCAGAAAAGGAATCATCACACCGGAGATGGAGTACATCGCCATTCGCGAAAATCAGAAGCTTCAGGAAATAAAAGAAATTTCGCCACAACACATCGGAAATTCATTTGGAGCAAATATTCCGAAAGAAATTACTCCCGAATTTGTGAGAGATGAAGTAGCAGCAGGTCGAGCGATTATCCCAAGTAATATTAATCATCCTGAAAGTGAACCCATGATTATTGGTAGAAATTTTTTGGTGAAGATTAACGCTAATATAGGAAACTCGGCCCTCTCATCTTCGATTGAAGAGGAGGTTGAAAAAATGGTTTGGGGAATTCGTTGGGGAGCTGATACAATTATGGATCTGTCAACCGGAAAGAATATTCACGAGACAAGAGAATGGATCATTCGAAACGCCCCGGTTCCTGTTGGAACGGTTCCAATTTATCAAGCGCTCGAGAAAGTGAATGGAAAGGCGGAGGACTTGACGTGGGAGCTTTTTAAAGATACGCTGATCGAACAGGCTGAACAAGGAGTAGACTATTTTACCATCCATGCGGGTGTTCTTTTGCGGTACATTCCGATGACCGCGAATCGTCTTACCGGAATTGTTTCCAGAGGCGGGTCCATTATGGCCAAATGGTGTTTGGCACATCACAAAGAAAGTTTTCTTTACACTCATTTCGAAGATATTTGTAAGGTCATGAAGCAATACGATGTAGCCTTCTCCCTGGGAGATGGTTTGCGACCCGGTTCTATTGCCGATGCGAACGATCAAGCTCAGTTTGCGGAGTTAGAAACATTGGGAGAACTAACAAAAATTGCGTGGAAACATGATGTTCAGGTCATGATCGAAGGCCCGGGACATGTTCCAATGCACATGATCAAAGAGAATATGGACAGGCAATTGGAGGAATGTTTTGAAGCGCCTTTTTACACCCTCGGTCCCTTGACAACAGACATTGCCCCCGGATATGATCACATTACTTCGGCTATCGGAGCCGCACAAATTGGATGGTACGGAACAGCGATGTTGTGCTATGTGACACCAAAAGAACATTTGGGTCTTCCGAATCGCGATGATGTGAAAGAGGGCGTGATTACATATAAGATCGCAGCCCACGCTGCAGATTTAGCGAAAGGTCATCCCGGTGCTCAGCATCGTGATAATGCTATGAGCAAGGCGCGCTTCGAATTCCGATGGGAAGATCAGTTTAACCTTTCTCTTGATCCGGATACAGCAAGGGACTATCATGATGAAACTCTGCCAAGCGATAACGCAAAAGTCGCCCATTTCTGTTCAATGTGTGGACCCCACTTCTGTTCGATGAAGATTACGCAAGATGTTCGCGACTATGCTAAAAAACACGGCCTGGATGAACAAAATGCCCTTGAAGAAGGAATGCAGGAAATGTCCCGGACGTTCAAAGAAAAAGGGGCCGATGTTTATATTGAACCAAGCGCAGAAGCCATAAGCCTGGGCGGAGAGACTGCCCTGAGCGAAGTTGAAAGAGAAAACAAAGCAGATGCCTGACAAAAACGATTGAATTTGATCAAGATATTGTTTACATATCCGACTGAAATTCCGAATGAGATAGCTCGTATTCGAGAGTTGATGGCTAATTACGATTATTTGCACATTCGTAAGCCGGAATATTCTCAGGAAAAAATGGAGGAGTTCATTAATCAACTTTCGCTTGATATTCGACCGAGAGCAATTCTGCATTCGCACTATTATCTCGTTCATAAATATGATTTGAAGGGAATTAATTTGAATAAAGGAGTGTTGAACCAAATTTTCGATATTGACGATACAGGGAGTTGTGAAATACAGACATTGATTCAATCGGATGAGCGAATTCTTGTGAATCGAAAATGCGTAGATTATGTGACCTATTCGGCACATTCTGTTGAAGAGATTTGCTCACTGACTTTTCAAACGGAGTACAATTTCCTGTCTCCGATTTTTGATTCAATTTCTAAGGAAAATTATCCATCAAACTTCAAGGATCTTTCAAAATTGAAATGCAAACTTGGAAGCTGTCCACGGTCGGTTATTGCACTTGGCGGCGTACAAGATGAGCGCCAGATCAAGGGATTGGGTTTTGACGGTTTTGCTGTTCTGGGATCTGTTTGGAAAAACAAACTGGTAGAAAATTGAAAGCACGGCCTCAAATATTGACCATTGCAGGCTTTGATCCCTCAGCAGGAGCAGGAATACTGGCCGACATAAAGACTTTCGAGAAATTAAGGTGTTACGGTTTCGCTGTTCAGACGGCGAATACCGTTCAAACTGAAAATACATTTGAAGAACCGAATTGGATCCCTGTGGAAATAATATTGAAGCAACTAAGCGAATTATTAAGGCTGCGTCAATTCAAATGGGTGAAGATCGGCTTGATTGAATCAATGAGTGTTTTAAAAGAAATAATCGATCAGTTAAAACAGTTTGGAAATCCCAAAATAATTTGGGACCCGGTTCTTAGGACTTCATCAGGATTTGATTTTAAGCACGATTTGAGAATGGTAAAGCAGATATTGAGGGATGTTTATTTGGTAACTCCTAATAAAGATGAGGCTCAGAGCCTTATACTATCCGACAAACTTAGGGCGGAATCCGGAGAGCTTGAACTTGCCACGAAAAAGATGTCGGAGAGCTGTAAGATTATGGTGACTTCTGATGGAGATGATGTGCTTTTTGAAAACGGAGAAATTCGAAATTACAAAGCCAAATTCGGAGCATATTGGGAAAAGCACGGCAGCGGATGTGTGCTGTCATCTGCAATCACCTCCAATTTAGCTCTTGGTCATCCGCTGCATAAAAGCATTCTTCGATCTAAAAGATATGTTGAACATTATTTAGCGTCAAACCAAGGCATGCTTGGATATCACTCATGAAAACGATCAGTAAAATCCACTATATCACCAATGGAAATTCACAGAATGAAATTCTGAGCGAAGTTGATACTGTTTTGAAAGCAGGCATTGATTGGATTCAATTGCGCATGAAGGATGAAAGTTTGGATCATAAGGCGATAGCTAAGGAAGTGAAGGAGAGATGTCAGGACAAGTCAATTTTGATAATAAACGATAGAGTAGAGCTGGCAAAAGAAATTGAGGCCGATGGAGTGCATTTAGGTAAAGAAGATATGTCGATAAATGAGGCTCGGAAAATTTTGGGAGATAAAAAGATAATAGGAGGAACAGCCAATACAATTGCCGATTGTAAGAACCTCGAACTGGCAGGTGTCGACTACATCGGGATGGGACCGTTTGCCTTTACTGAAACAAAAAAAGAGCTTGAACCGATAATAGGCCTGGAGGGTTTTCAAAACCTTTTTCCGAAAGAAGAAGAATACGGTTGGGTGATTACAAGTATTAATTGCCCGATTTTGGCGATTGGCGGAATCACCGGGAAGGACATCGGGAAGATAATGAATACAACATCAATTCATGGTGTCGCTGTTTCAGGAATGATCTACCAAGCCGACGATAAAGGATTCATTGTGAATGAAATAAAGCAAAAGATTTATGGATAATTTAAGAATTGCGGATAAGGAATTTACTTCCAGATTATTCACGGGCACCGGTAAGTTTAGATCAGCTAAAGAAATGAAGGTGGCATTGCTGGCCTCAGGATCTGAATTGGTGACAATGGCACTGAAACGTGTGGATGTTGAAAATGAGCAGGACGATATTTTATCTCATTTGTCCGAACCACAATTCAGCCTGTTACCTAATACATCCGGCGTACGAACGGCAAAAGAAGCGGTTTTTGCTGCTCAATTAGCCAGAGAAGCCTTGGAGACGAACTGGATTAAATTAGAAATTCATCCCGATCCGAAATACCTGATGCCTGATCCAATTGAAACATTAGCGGCCTCAGAAGAATTGGTCAAACTTGGATTCGTGGTAATGCCATACGTTCATGCCGATCCGGTTCTCTGCAAACGACTCGAAGAAGTTGGAGCGCAAGTAGTGATGCCCCTGGGTTCGCCAATTGGAAGTAATAAAGGTTTGAAGACCGAGGATTTTTTAGAAATTATCATTGAACAATCCACCGTTCCGGTTGTCGTTGACGCAGGAATAGGAGCCCCATCTCATGCTGCTTATGCCATGGAGCTTGGTGCCGACGCCGTTTTAGTAAATACTGCAATAGCTGTTTCCGCTAATCCGGTTGAAATGGCGATCGCATTTAAGATGGCGGTTGAGGCAGGGAGAAAAGCGCATTTGGCTCGATTAGGTTCAAGATCAAATCAAGCAATCGCCTCCAGTCCACTCACAGCGTTTTTAGAGGATTAGATGGCATCGAAATTAAAGCTCGATTTGCATGACATATACAACAGAAGTGATAAGATCGACGCTGCCCTTAAAGAACATTTTGAGTTATGCCTTGAGAAAAGGATAAAAACACTTGAGATAATATCCGGTAAAGGGAGCGGACAGTTGAAGAAAAAAGTGATTCGTTTTTTGGAACAGAAGCACATTAAGAACAAGTATCACAGGATGGAGAAAGACAGTAAGAACTGGGGCAGATTATTTGTGTATTTCAAATTTTGAAGATGACATTCGCACAGTCCAATATTATCATCAGACAGATTATTACAATGTGCACCCGATATCACAATTTGACATTTTTTAAGAAAATCAAACTTGTTATCCATGTGTCTAATAATACATATTGTGAAATATATT
>CAZCAD010000296.1:0-4824 GCA_964496525.1 uncultured Flavobacteriales bacterium
ACGAAATTCTTCGTCACTTAATTGTAGCAGCGTGTAGGGTTCGAAGGAAGAGATGTAGTCGTTTAGTTTCTTGAAATGTGCTGTAGCTGATTCCAAACTTACCTGTTGTTCGAGAATCGTTTTCGACAGTGAAATAAATCCTTCCGGTCGCTTCCAGTTCGGAGGTGAACCAAATTCCTCATGCACCTTTAGGAACATGCCATCCAGCTCAAAAAGAGCTTCGGCATCTGTCTGGTTGACAATATCTTGGCGGCGCTGCATAGGATTTATAGGAACGTAGAGGTTGTAATTTTTTTGAACCCTGAGCTGCACCACTGAGCATGCCGAAGTGTGTCGAAGGGGCAAAAAAAATAAGGTCCACCGAGGTGGACCTTAATAAATTTCGAGCTTTTAACTGCACCGCTCTCGGGATTCAACACCCGCTTTTTTTAACAAAATCTTCACTCTAAACTTTCTCCGTCAACTGTCTTTAATTAGACGACTCCAGTGCAGCGTTAATAAAGATTACTTGAGTTGGGTCAAACATACATATTATTGAATTCACTTTCCAAATTTTGAAAGATGATGTTATTAACAGTTAATCAAAATGTTATGAACAATTTTAATGTTTAAAGAAGATGAGAAGGGTAAAAAACTGTTGATAAGTGCTATAAAAATTAGTTTAGAGCTTAGGGGCAGGACTATTCCAGTTAGTCAGATGTTGCACGATTCCTGCGTAATAATCAAGAACCATTTTCTCAATTAGGACGATGAATTTTTTGTTACTTCCGAAACTAGCACCAAATCCATTTATTAGGACGATAAGAAAAGCTTGAATTTCTTTGCCTTTGCATTCGTCTATTAATTCATCGAGTTGGCTTAGTCGGACTTTTAAGTTTGCCTTTGCATATTTTACGTCTGCTTCAATCCAAATATCCGCCTCCATTCCTGCGAAGACCACTGGATTTCTTTTTTTACAGTTTTCCAATTGTCTGTTCATCCAAGATATTTTTCCAACAGTTCCCTTGTCAAGCGGTGGGGCAACTTTAACCGACATTGAAACTGTTCTTCTTTCAAATTCAGCGATGATCTTGATATCGGAAACAGAATTCTTCACGCTAAGGTTTCCTGTAAGGAAATTCTCTTTAACAAGGCGTTTGATATCATCCTTGAGGCTTTCTTTCGATTTTGAAGTCGACTTGACGAGTACCCCAAGTTTCCTGCTCATAAGCAACGCCATGTCTTTTTCCTCTTGGTGCCAGCTGACAACGGCGTCCTCAATATAAGAATCGGTCATTTTTAATGCTTTTTGCGCACGGACAGCCTCGACCAATTCTTTCCAGCCTGCTTTCATTGAAATGTAACCGCTCACTCCAGAAACTGGACTTTCCTGGTAGTACAGGACTTCGCGCATAATCTCGACTTGATCCTCGTCTTTAATATTGTGCTCATTCTTAAAAAGGAGAAGTTGTCCTTTGGTCATGAGATATGTCCACGAGAAATGGTGTAGGCTGACATGCTTTGGGACTCTAACATTAACTGGCGAATGGGATGAATCGGCCACAAATTCATTTGAAACTGTCGCAAGAGTTTTTACACCGAGTTTTTTAGAAAGACTTATATAGCGTTCAACTTGTGCTTTGTCTATACCATTGCTTTTGTTCTTCATTTCGAAGAAAACAGCTTCCTTGATTATGCCTTTAATAACGATTACGATGAGTCCATCTACTCTGGATTTGTCAATATCAGAAAAACAAACTTCGGTATAGTAATGCGCAGTTCCACTTCTGCTAAGTCTTAGTTCGCGGAAGATTTCTGTGCGATATTCCTTAATCAACTTTACCGCGGATAAAAATATTGATGTCATCGCCATTTCATCACCGGTCTTCAAGGTTGGTATCAGTCTTGCAGGTTGTGCATGGATTTGACCGGAGTCAATGAACGAATCAAAATCTTCTTTTTGGAGTCCTATTAGCTTTGAGAATTTTTTCTTGATCATAAGTTCGTAATTTGGTAACGATCAAGATAATAAATTCTCAGATTATTTCAACTACGAGGAAAGTTCGGGCAAAAAAATAAGACCCACCGAAGTAGGTCTTAATAAGATTCAAGCTTTTAACTGCACTGTTCTCGGGATTCAACACCCGCTTTTTCTAACAAAATCTTCACTCGAAACTTTCTCCGTCAACTGTCTTTAATTAGACGACTGGAGTGCAGCGTTAATAAAGATTATTTGAGTTGGTCAAACATAATAAAGATTGGTTTCACTTTCCAAATTTTGACAACTCTTGTTATTAACAGTTAATCAAGATGTTATGAACAATTGCAGGATTCAAGCTAGATCGAGGCAGTAACTAGCTGTTGATAAGTGAGAATTATTTTCAATTATATTTAGCATCCGCAGTACCAACTCATGCTCATAGTGCTATCTTTTTCCCGTTTCACTCTATAATAGCAACCTGCTTTCTGCTCTATTGGTTCGTATCGGCTAGAATCGTCCTTCCAGACATGGTTCATTCCCGGCCATGCTTCAGCCTGTTCCTTTTCATAAGTTATGCGAATGACTTCAGCCATCACCCGTAAGAAATGAGATCGATTTGTGCAGCTCGTTTTGAGGCTTCCCAAATATCCCGACTTAACATCATTGTAGGAGTAAGATATTCCGTTTTCGAATTCTTGCTCCCAAATTTCATCTCCCCACTCAAGCCTCGGTTGAATTATATTTTTTTCGGCTACAGAATCCAAATGAGCGACCAAATAATAATAAACTTCGCAGCCTTGATACTCCATATTCAAATCCTCCCCGCCATATAGCAGATCACTCCATTTCAGGTAGGTCGAATCCGGCATTGGAAGGCAGGGTGAGAATTTCTCCATAATTAAGGACGGTTGTATAACAGAATCCTCAATTGATGGTTCCGGCGGATTTGCCTCCGAACTTGCCCGATTTACACTTCTGGTTTCCTCTTCTACAGGGCATGCCGTGAGTAGAGCGAATGCGGTGATGGCGAGTGATATGCGAACTAATTTTTTCATTCGAGACCAATCTACGAAGCAGCATTGAATTGAGCAATTGACTTTTATTATTCGCTGGCATTCAGCGAGTTCATCGCTCAATAATTTATTATTTGAATTCAGAATTCCGAAATAAACAATAAGTACATCGGCATTCCGTTAATTCGACGTACTCATTTTTTAAAACCATGTTAAAACGATCGCAACTCCTTTTGGCAATTTTTCTTTGCCTGTCTCTTCAAACTTCCCATTCTCAAAATGCCGTTAGACCTGTCACCTATCATTGGGGGTTCTCAGGATCCATTGATGCTTCTTATCGCTTTGTTTATCTCAATGATTATCAATCAGAGGCCGGTCAAGAATATAAGTCAGATCGTGACCTTAAGGACAGAGCTCAGCCCAGATTTACAATCGGCGCGGATTTCTGTTGGGAGTTGAACAGAAAGTGGGCCGTGACAACCGGAGTGTATCTCGCATGGAGAGGGTATCGAAATAGAACAGATTATGATGAAAATTCTCCAAATGCCAATAGCACCGGCTTATCTTATACCTATATCAGCAATAACTCTTATCAGTCAATTGACTTTCCCATTGTTATCAGCAAACTCATTTTCATTACTCAGCGTCTTGCCATCGACTTAAATCTGGGATACATCGGCTCTTATTTTTTTGGCACACTCAACAGAAGCACTTTAGCCTATCACGAATCAGGTTGGACTCACGAGACCCTCTGGTATAGTTTGGGTGAAGGTGACTTTTTATTTGAGTACCAAAATTTTGTTCAGGGAGGTCTTTCTTTTCGGCGAGAAGGCAAGCATGATCGAATCCTAAAATTCGGGCCGGAGTTCAAATTTTGTCTGAACAAGAATAAGACCAATGATTATGGGGGTGAGCGGTACTATACGGTTGGGTTTAAAACTTCACTACTGTTTGGCCGAAGAGCGAACTTTAGACAGTAGCTCGTAAGAGGGCAAAAAAATAAGACCTACCGAAGTAGGCCTTAATAAGTTCAGAGCTTTTAACTGCACCGCTCTCGGGATTCAACACCCGCGTTCTTTAACAAAATCTTCACTCTAGACTTTCTCCGTCAATTGTCTTTAATTAGACGACTGAGTGCAGCGTTAATAAAGATTATTTGAGTTGGACCAAACATACATACAATTGAATTCACTTTCCAAATTTTGAAAGATGATGTTATTAACAGTTAATTAAGATGTTATGAACAATGCCAGAGTTTTAGCAAGACAGAAGCCGGTTAAAGCTGTTAATAAGTCCGGAATTATTTTTCAAATTTTATCATTTGACAAAGTAAGAATGCAGATTAATGAGAGGAAAAACACAGGGTAACCACGATGAGGAGGACTTGCCGACCAAAGTGAAACGTAGGTTGCGGAAGGGCAGGCCGAGGGATTTTTAATAACCCAAATTTTACTCGCACTGAGCTTGTCGAAGTGCATTTTGTGTTTAAAAACCCGAATCAGTGGGGTGAAGTTGAGGATCTTATAAACCCTTTTATTGTTTGTGTTAGCGCGTTGGCCGCAGCAGCTAATTTATCTGCCGAAACGTAGTGTAGGTAGAGCTACTGCGGAGCCGGGGTTAAGGCGTTTTAATCCTTAATGGTTCAATAAGGCCATTAACAAAACATGTTTCGCATGTATCGTACAAGGCTTGATTCTCTTTTCGTAGCTTACGCTCCATTCTTGTTTGAAATGGTACGTTGCGCATTTTCAAAAAACTAAGACCAATCTTTGAGATTGAATCAGAATCTATGAACATGATACTTACTAGCATTGAATCATTTTCACAAGACATTGTATATTCTCTATATTT
>CAZCAD010000297.1:0-4781 GCA_964496525.1 uncultured Flavobacteriales bacterium
AATTTGTTGCTAATTCAAGAGAGTCATAAATATTGTTGAAGAAGCTGAGCTTCCTGATTTTATCGGTCACCGGTGTATTTTCAGACAACAATTTTCGAATAGATTCATAGGCTTCTTCTGTTTCTGTATAAGACAAGGACTTCAACACAATGAATTGCAGATCAGAATTGAAGTTGTTATCATTAAATGTTTTTTCAAGAAAATCGTAAGCTTTTTGATCTTCCACATTACCAAGACTCATTATCAGTTCTTCTCTGTCAGCGGTTTCGGTTTCTTCATCAAATTCATAGCTGTTGTAAACTTCTATAATCTTGTCAACGTCTTTCTCCAAAAACTCAATTTCGCTAATTGACTTAATGGCGTTTACTCTGTTCAAACTATCCGTCCCCAAAGCGTGATCATAAAATAGTTGTGGCTTGTCTTCAAACACGTCACGACCAATAATCGTATCCATTGGCTCAAATGAGTCGAAGAAAGTAGAAACATACTTTGACGGACCGTCGACTGTATCTATCAGTGACTGAATGGTGTATAATACGCCACCGTGCAAATACAATTTAGTTAGGATGCCGCGACTACTGTTCGTATCTGAAAACATAAATTTCATCGTCTCGTCTCCATTCACCGTTCCCATTTCTCGTCGCGATACTATTAAGGAACCGCTCTCGTTCAATTGTTCGATTTGAAAGTCCCAAAAATCATCATGAGATTCAGCAGCGGCATAATCATGGAACTTAGAATAACCAACATAAATACCTTCATTGTTTTTTGGTAAATAATGCGAGGCTTTCTTGGATTCAGCAAGATGGTTGTTGTCTTGTTCATCGGTGTAGGAATCTCTGTACATTGAAAATGCCAAGGCCATATAATCAACATCTTGCTCCGGCATAATGGTGTTTACAGTGTAGTACAGCGAAGAATCAGTGAAGGACTTATACTCATCATCAATGTTAAAATCCGTGAACTGAAATGAATCGAAGAATGTTCTTTTATTCTCTTCACTTTGTGAGGAAGTGAGCATTAAATAATAGGTTCCTCCCCTTGCAGTTATTTTGCAATTCAGGAATTCAAGGAGGGTGCTTTTCTCATCTTCTCGCATCAACTGTTGTTCGATTACCAACTTATTTCCGATTCGTGTTTCGGATGAAACGGCCACCTCATATCCAATCATCCGGGCAACTGATTTTCCCAGGTATGCCAGATCGAAAGAGTCTTCTTCGATATAATCCAAATCATTGAAAGTGTATCTCATGACCATAAAGTAGTCTCCGCTTTCCTGATCGTAAGATTGATAGAGTGGATCCACCCCAGTGTTATCCAGCCCCTTAATCATATCCTGGGCCGTAACAAGTCCTTTCATTTTCCAGGACGCACCACCAAATACCGGTGATACTTTGTGCCATTCACTGTTGTTCGGCTTTAGTTGGATATTATCAAAGAACTTCTGTGGCTCCGTTTTCTGAATATACGGTCCGTTACCTGATCCTTTGAAAATCACTACCTCAGAAGGTGTAAAAAACACTTTGTAATTGACCAATGAATTTTTGGAGGTTTTAGTCAGGATATCATACCCCTTGTGCCCATTCAGTTCGATTTCTTCTTTTTTAATTAACTCTCCCGGCGTTGCGATGTATAAAAGACTATCAAAGGTGGCTCTATAAAATTCAGGACCGCGATTAAAAATAGGACCATAAGTAAACAGTCGAATTACACTAAAATAGCCCCCGTTAATGGGTTCAGGACAAAAATATTCCAGTCTGCCTCTTTGCGCGGTTGGCATTTCGAAAAGTTCTCCGGGAACAGACACGGTGACAAAGTCATCTTGAGTTTTTATCGGGCCAAACTCAACGGCGTGATATTGCCGGTTGAACTTTTTCCGCATCTTGTGACTTTTACCTGAGGATTTGGGTGATACCGGCTTAACTGTGTATCCTTTTGATCTTAGAAGTTCAATCGCCCCTTCCTCGCCCGGAAGATGTGCGGCGCCAATACCGGTGAACATAGAATGGAGGCGCATCAGCGAGTCCATTTTATCTACAATGTTTCGATTTCGTTCCACAATGAAATACTTGTGATAGACTTTAGTTGGTGTATCCGCTTTGCTCAAAGAATCAATCCGATCTAAATCTCCTCGGCGATAGGCCTCCTCCAACATTACAAATTTCATCTGATCGTCCTTTTCCAGGTATGAGTTATCGTCGTTCTCTTTTTTCTTTCCCCTATCAGGAGTCATCGCCTGAATAGATAGTTTGATCACCTCATCCAAATTCTCTAAACTATAAACCGGTTTGTCGTTTTTAGCACCGGCCTGAAAAATGAACATGTCCAAAAATGTATTCTCTTCATAATCCTCATCGCCGGGCACGTAACGATAGAGAATTTGATTCATCATACTGTTCTTGTTTTCAAGAAGAGAGAATATTTCAGGAGTGCCCGGTTTCTTAAAACCGAAGGCATCTTGATAGAAATTCTCTCCGAAGCGATAATTGGTAGGGGAAAATGATCCCATTTCCCGATATTCCTGCATCCATTCGTCAGGCGAAGACTCAAGGCCAATGGCATCGACATCATCAAGACAATTATAGAAAGCGTCTGACACATTGAAGGCAAGCTTATTGCTAACGTGCATGGTGCCATAGAGGTAGCTTGACCCAGTCAATCCATTTCCACTTATCTCCCACAACAATCCTTGATATTTCTTCGATTGCGCCAATGAATTAGCGGAAAGAAGTATGATAAACAGTGATATGAAATACTGAGTTTTTCGCATATTACGTACTTCGTCGAAATGACAAACCCTTACTGTAAAAATAAGGATCATTCATGGGTTTTCATTCATTATAGCGAATTAATCCTTATCTGTTAAACACAAAAGAGACCGATTTAAGTTTTTTTATGAAGAAGCTGCCTATATCGATGATGAACGGGAAACGCACTTCTAAATATGATAATTCAAGGTGATTTTCAATCCAAAATTATACAGATTTGATCCCGCAATAATGTAATCTCTAAAATGATATTTGAAAACGGGTTCAAACACCAGGTCTATCTTCTCTGCTACTCTTAGTCTATAACCCAAGCTGGCAACTACCGAAAAATTAAGGGAAGGCTCTTTTGTCGGTGGCAAAATTTCCGTATCGCCGTTACCAAAATAGATCGTCTGATCTACAGATGCATAGTGCTGATAATTCCAGGCAAGTCCTCCGGCTATGAAAAATCTTGTCGCTTTCGGATTGAATTGAAGAATCAGCGGCAAATGCCAAATTGAATAGGAAACTTGAGATTCTACTCTTGATGTAGTGGGAGAGGGGCCTATGGTATCTTGCGGAAAAAAAACAAGACCATCGTGAATATGAGTATATCCTTTCCAACCATAATAAATTCCGGTTCGAATTTTAAATACCGGACCGAGGGTGAATCCAACATTAATTCCTAAAGTGAGCCCCAAACGTGGAGCTACTCCTTCTGTTCCGAATTCGCCGGACGTAAACACATTATTCATTTCCGGGGTGGCACAGAGGCCAAAACTCACTCTAAATTCAGTTGTATCCTGAGTATGCGGTTTTGTTCCTCGAATGAGTGTATAGTCAGGCTGTGCCAACGTTAGAAACGGGGCCGATAATAGAATGATTATGTGAATTAATTTGAGCATTTGCAATGTTTACCGAACTAGGTCAAAAATACAGCCAATCTGGCTGCCTGGGTACTAAATATGCCTGAAATACGGAAATTGCAACCGATAGTTCTAATTTAACTGATTCATCTCGAACATATTGTGGGTTGCGGAACCATAGGCACCTTTTCACCTCGGCTTTGATTGTTTTTGCAGTTCGTACAGCTTATGGTACTTCAAAAACTTTGCATGGGCTGAATTAATACATATAACAAACCCATAATAACCGTCCAGAATTCCCAGTTTGATAAAGTAGTCTCTGAAAAATTTGAAGGCAGGTTTGAATAGAATTGCCAATTTAGAAGTGCGCTTACCGGCTTCGAATGCAGCTTTGGCACCAATGTCGCTAAAAAATTCGATTTGTTTTGTGTGGTCGTTAACACTGTAATAAGAATAATGGAGTAAATCACCCTTGAGATATTTGTTTGTAGTCCCTGTATCCATAACGACCATATCGTGTGGGTTTTCGCCTCCCCATCTCCCCTTGGATTTATTCCAAATACGGAGCTTTTTATCGGGATACCATCCGCAATGTTTTATCCATTGGCCGCAGTAATTGGTAAGGCGGTTGAAGGTATAGGCATCATATTCAAATTTCTCTTTATCCAGGAGGATCAGCTTTCTCAGCTTTTCACTAAGCTCTTCATCCGCATCGAGTGAAAGTACATAGTCATTTGATGCTTGCTCCATGGCGAAATTCTTTTGCTCTATATGACCGTCAAATGAGTTTTCAATAAATCGAACATCGTACTGCTCACAAATCTCCCTTGTGCCATCGTTTGACAGTGAATCAACTACAATAATCTCGTCAACAACACCAGCCAGGGATTTAAGACATCTTCCGATGTTTTTTTCTTCATTAAAAGTGATGATAAGTGCGGATAATTTATCTGCCATGATTGAGATGGAAAGGGCCAAAGATAGGTAATACTCTTAAAGCATAATGCTAATATCCCTTACCCAGTATTTCGCCTTATCAACATCAAAGGATTCTCCCTTTTGGTTCAATAACGACCATGCGAATTCGGCCTGATTTTGATCTGCAAGACTTATCACCTAAAATCCGCAAGCTAAATCTATTACAAAGCCGAACTGTCCGTCATTATTG
>CAZCAD010000298.1:0-4769 GCA_964496525.1 uncultured Flavobacteriales bacterium
CAATCAATCCGATTGCCTGTTCTTCAGAAATTCCTCTTTGCAAACAATAGAAAATCTGATCTTCTCCGATCTTGGAGGTCGTTGCTTCATGCTCCAACTTGGCAGTATTATTATTGCATTCGATATAAGGAAAAGTATGGGCACCACATCTATCACTCATTAGCAAACTATCACACTGTGTAAAATTTCTGGCGTTCTCAGCGTTCTTGTTAATCTGAATTAATCCACGATAGGAATTTTGCGATTGCCCGGCAGAAATCCCTTTTGAAATGACCGTACTCTTGGTATTCTTTCCAAGATGAATCATTTTGGTACCCGTATCTGCCTGTTGATAATTGTTGGTGACAGCTACAGAATAAAACTCACCGATCGAATTGTCTCCTTTTAAGATGCAGGATGGATATTTCCAGGTAATTGCCGATCCTGTTTCAACCTGAGTCCATGAAATCTTAGAATTCGTGTTGCATATGCCTCTTTTAGTTACAAAATTGAAAACTCCACCAACACCATTTTTGTCTCCGGGATACCAGTTTTGAACAGTTGAGTACTTTATTTCCGCATTGTCCAGCGCTATTAACTCAACGACAGCCGCATGCAATTGATTTTCGTCTCGCATTGGAGCCGTACAGCCTTCCAGATATGAAACATAGCTTCCTTCATCAGCAATTAATAATGTTCTTTCAAACTGACCTGTTCCTGATTCATTTATTCTGAAATAAGTCGAAAGCTCCATCGGACATTTTACTCCTTTGGGTATGTAGCAAAATGATCCGTCGGAAAAAACAGCTGAGTTCAAAGCGGCGTAAAAATTATCCGTTGACGGCACAACTGATCCTAAATATTTTCTGACTAAATCCGGATAATCCTTAACGGCCTCGCTGAAGGAGCAGAAGATTATATCCAGTTCCAATAGTTTGTCTTTAAATGAAGTTGCGACGGAAACAGAATCCATTACAAAATCCACCGCAACACCCGTCAACTTTTTTTGTTCATCCATCGAGATTCCCAATTTATTCATGGTCTCCTTCATCTCAGGATCTACATCATCCCAACTTTCGTATTGCTTTTTAGGCGCAGCGAAATAAGAAATCTCTTGAAATTTTGGCTTTGTGTAGTTGACGTGTGCCCATTCAGGCTCTGTCATGCCTTGCCAAATCTTGAAGGCATTAAGGCGATACTCCAAAAGCCATTCGGGTTCTTCTTTTTTTGCCGAGATTATTCGAATCACATCTTCGTTCAGTCCAACAGGAATCTTATCAGACTCAATATCTGTTGTAAATCCGAACTCATATTCCTGATCCCTCAGATTCTTTGCTAATTCATCCTCTGTATAACCTGCCATTTGTAGATTCCCTTCTGAATTATAGATTAGAGTGAGAAGCTTTCACCACACCCACAAGTTCTGGCTGCATTTGGATTTGAAAAGACGAAGCCTTTTCCATTGAGACCACCGCTGTAGTCCAGAGTAGTTCCAACCAAATAGAGAACACTCTTTTTATTCATAACAACTTTGATTCCGTTGTCTTCAAACTCTTTGTCGTCCTCATTGATTTGGTTGTCAAATGTTAATTGATACATTAATCCTGAACATCCCCCACCTTCAACACCAACACGGATAAAGTAGTCCGTTTTATTATCGTCCGCCATCATTTGGATGGCTGTATCTTTTGCTATGTCTGTTACTTTAATCATTTACCATTTAATTGGACTTATTCTGGATAAGTCAAACCTGACTACAAAAATACCTCTTTTGTGGTATTGTCACAATGTTCTAATCGATTATTTTTATTTTAAATTCTTGTGAAAAGCCTTTAAACCCAGTGTTTATACGTGTTTCCGGCCTTTCTACTATTTAGAATCATTCTAAATAAGTACAAGATACTCCAAAGGAAGTTCAATTTTAGTTTATATAACAAATTGAGGATTAGATTTGTTTGTAGCCCTGACATATTCATTAAGTATCCTATATGAAAACATCAATCGCTCGGAAAGTTTTGATGGCCCTATCGGGCTTTTTTCTTCTCTTCTTCCTTCTGCAGCATTTGACGATTAATTCACTCTCCGTTGTTTCGGCGAATACTTTTAATGTAGTTTCTCACTTCATGGGAACAAATCCAATTGTACAATTCGCTCTTCAACCGGTTTTAGCTTTTGCAGTGGTTTTTCATTTATTTATGGGATTGTATCTTGACATGAAGAATAGGAAAGCAAGGGGAATTCGGTACTCAAAAAATAATCCAGGGGCAAGCTCTAACTGGATGTCGCGTAACATGGTCATCACGGGCATTACAATCTTGTTATTTCTTGGTTTGCACTTTTATGATTTTTGGTTTCCGGAAATAAACACCAAATACATAGTTGGGGACATGACAGGTCTAAACGCAGAGGGTAGTTTCAGATATTTTGAGGAATTACAACAGAAGTTTCTTGATCCGGTAAGAGTTGGATTGTATTGCTTAGCTTTCGCTTTCCTGGCACTACACTTATTACATGGATTTCAATCAGCTTTTCAGTCTGTTGGATTCAGACACAATAAATATACACCAACAATAAAAAAGTTAGGAGATATATACGCGATTATCGTTCCTATGGGATTCCTTGGGATCGCTCTTTTTCATTACGTAACACAAATTAACTAGAAGAAGATGTCAGTTTTAGATGCAAAAGTTCCAAATGGTCTGATTAAAGACAAGTGGACCAACCACAAGAACAAAATTGATCTGGTTAATCCGGCAAACAAGCGTTTGATCGATATTATAGTGGTGGGTACGGGACTGGCCGGAGGATCAGCTGCCGCTTCTTTGGCAGAGTTGGGATATAAAGTAAAAACATTCGCATTTCAGGATTCGCCACGTCGCGCACATTCCATTGCTGCTCAGGGTGGAATAAACGCGGCTAAGAACTATCAGAATGACGGTGATTCTATTTACCGCTTATTCTATGATACGGTAAAAGGAGGTGATTACAGAGGTAGAGAGGCAAACGTTTATCGATTGGCAGAGGTTTCAGCAAACATTATTGATCAATGTGTGGCCCAAGGAGTTCCATTTGCCAGAGAATATGGAGGTTTGCTTGACAATCGATCTTTCGGTGGAGTTTTAGTGTCCAGGACGTTTTATGCAAAGGGTCAGACCGGTCAGCAGTTGTTGCTTGGAGCCTATTCGGCGATGAACCGGCAGATTGGAAAGGGCAAAATAGAGATGTATAACCGTCACGAAATGTTAGAATTGGTGATCGTAGAAGGTAAAGCCCGAGGAATAATTACTAGAAATCTCGTCAACGGTAAAATTGAAAGACATTCGGCTCACGCAGTTGTATTAGCGACCGGGGGCTACGGAAACGTATTCTTCCTCTCAACTAA
Source organism: uncultured Flavobacteriales bacterium (assembly GCA_964496525.1). Classification (GTDB taxonomy): domain Bacteria; phylum Bacteroidota; class Bacteroidia; order Flavobacteriales_D; family Crocinitomicaceae; genus JAKSBJ01. The sequence continues at coordinate 3,362 of CAZCAD010000298.1, forward strand.
TGCGATGGGATCAAACGTGACCGCCTCTTGGCGAGCTCATAAGAAGGGCGCATTTTTTGCGAATCCATGTTATACGCAAATTCATCCGACCTGTATTCCTCGTTCGGGAGATTATCAGTCAAAATTGACATTGATGTCTGAGTCACTGCGAAACGACGGTCGAATTTGGGTTCCAAAAAATAAGGAGGATGTTGAGGCGATTCGATCCGGAGCCAAAAAACCCATCGACTTGGCGGAAGAAGATCGAGACTATTATTTGGAAAGAAGATACCCGGCATTTGGAAATTTGGTTCCCAGGGATGTAGCTTCAAGAGCGGCCAAAGAAAGATGTGATGCTGGATTTGGTGTAAATCAAACCGGGGAGGCAGTCTATCTTGATTTTGCTACGGCAATTCAACGATATGGACATGAAGCAGCGATCATTCACGGCGAACATGATCCTACCCCTGAGAGAATTCTTGAGTTGGGCGAAGAAGTAATTCGAGATAAGTACGGAAACCTCTTTCAAATGTATGAGAAGATTGTTGATGACGATCCCTACAAGACTCCGATGAAAATTTATCCCGCCGTGCATTATACCATGGGCGGACTTTGGGTTGACTACAATTTAATGACCACTATTCCGGGCTGTTATTGTGCGGGAGAGGCCAATTTCTCTGACCATGGCGCCAATCGTTTAGGAGCATCGGCATTAATGCAAGGTTTGGCTGATGGATATTTCGTGCTGCCCTATACAATCGGAGACTTTTTGGCGCATGAAATTAGAACAGGGCCAATTTCTACGGAAACGCCCGAATTTGAAGAGGCTGAAAATTCGGTTCGCGAGCGCTTAGAAAAACTCATAGGAATTAATGGGACTCAGTCGGTAGATCATTTCCACAAAGAACTTGGAAAAGTAATGTGGAATAATGTGGGCATGGCTAGAAATGAAGCGGGATTGAAAGAAGCGATCACAAAGATTAGAGAAATTAGAGAAGAGTTTTGGAAGGATGTTCGAATTCCTGGAGGATTAGACGAACTAAATACCGAGTTGGAAAAGGCTTGTCGAGTTGCGGACTTTCTGGAACTTGGAGAATTATTTGCCAAAGATGCCTTGGATAGAAATGAATCTTGCGGTGGCCATTTCAGAGAAGAGTCGGTGGAATTAGAGGGCGAACAAAAAGGAGAAGCTAAACGAGATGACGAAAATTACGCATATGTTTCGGCTTGGGAATGGACAGGAGATCCGGGAGAGTCGAATTTGCATAAGGAAGAGTTGGAGTTTAATGATATTGAGTTGAAACAACGATCTTATAAGTAGTCTGAGTTATTGGAGAATAGAGATTAGTCATTAGAGAATAGAGATTAGTGTACGTCCCTGATATAGGTTGACCACTTTAAAAGGTCAATTTATGAAAGCAAGTATCAA
>CAZCAD010000299.1:0-4765 GCA_964496525.1 uncultured Flavobacteriales bacterium
AAGAAGGAACGGTATAATCGCTGCATGAAACAAACAGCTTTCAGATATTCTTTATTTCCACTTCTCGCATTGGGAAGTTTATTCACATCTTGTAATAAGGAACAATATCCTATACCGAATGTGCCAGTTAATATAGCAATTAATCTTGATCTGCCTTCGTACATTCAGTTACAGAATCCGGGAGGTACTGTTTACCTAAACGGAGGATCTCGAGGAATTGTTGTGTATCGAAACTTTGACGAATTTGTTGCACTTGATCGACACTCAACGGTTAATTCCACTGATCCATGTGCTATTGTTGATGTCAATCCTGAAAATCAATTTGAATTGATCGACACCTGTTCCGGCACGATATACAGTATCGTAAATGGAACCGTTTTGGCCGGTCCCGGTCAGTGGGGATTAAAACGATATGACGCTTACTGGGATGGTCTTTCGACTGTTACCATTTTAAATTAAACTAAAAACGATGCCCCAGGCAGCTATCGGTATCAGAGCGCCGTTCTAACAATTTCAGCGTACAATCTTTAGTATCTGTAGTGCTCAGCTTTATACGGTCCCTCGATCTTAACTCCGATATAATCCGCCTGCTCTTGAGACAAGGTCTCTAATTCGACACCAATTTTCTCAAGATGTAGTTTCGCCACTTTTTCATCCAGGTGTTTTGGTAGCATATAAACTTCGTTGTCATATTTATCAGAATCAGTCCATAACTCAATTTGAGCCAAGGTTTGATTTGTAAAAGAATTCGACATGACAAACGATGGGTGACCCGTGGCACAGCCCAAGTTCACTAATCGGCCCTCCGCCAACAGAATAATGTCATTACCATTTACATTATATAAATCAACTTGAGGTTTGATTTCGACTTTAGAAGAACCGTGATTACTGTCCAACCAGGCAACATCAATTTCATTATCGAAGTGACCGATGTTACAAACGATCGTCTTGTCCTTCATATTTTCGAAGTGTCTTCCGACCACGATATCTTTATTTCCTGTGGTCGTCACAACAATATCAGCTCTTTTAACCGCATCATCCATTTTCTTCACCTCAAACCCATCCATCGCAGCTTGCAATGCACATATCGGGTCGATCTCTGTAACAATAACCCTGGCTCCCGCACCTTGTAGAGAAGCGGCAGATCCTTTTCCGACATCTCCGTATCCTGCAACGACGGCAACTTTACCGGCCATCATTGTATCAGTGGCTCTTCTTATTGCGTCTACCAAAGATTCTTTACATCCGTATTTATTATCGAATTTTGATTTGGTAACAGAATCATTGACATTGATGGCGGGCATGACAAGTGTTCCATTCTTAACTCTTTCATAAAGTCGGTGAACTCCCGTTGTAGTTTCTTCAGACAATCCTCTTATATCCTTCGTTAATTCAGGAAAACGATCAAACACCATATTCGTTAAATCACCACCGTCATCCAAGATCATATTTAAGGATTGTCCTCCTTCAAAGGCAAATAATGTTTGCTCGATGCACCAGTCAAACTCTTCTTCATTAAGTCCCTTCCACGCATAAACAGAAACCCCTGCGGCGGCCATAGCCGCTGCAGCCTGATCTTGCGTCGAAAAGATGTTACAGGAAGACCATGTCACCTCGGCACCCAGTGCGGTCAGCGTCTCAATTAATACAGCGGTTTGAATTGTCATGTGGAGACATCCCGCGATACGCGCACCGGCCAATGGTTTTGACTCACCGTATTCTGCTCTTAAGGCCATTAGTCCGGGCATTTCTGCCTCAGCGAGTCTGATTTCCTTTCTTCCCCAATCGGCCAGGCTGATATCCTTCACTTTATATTTCAATTGCTCTTGTGTATCACTCATTTTTTATAAAATTTCTTTAATATTCGGCAAAAATACGAAACTCCTTTTTAATTTTCACTAAAATTAGAGGCATTAGTTATATAATTGAAAATATCGTTCAAACCGATAAAGTCAGGATTAAACACCTTCACTATGAGACGAATAGGTTGGATGAACTCGAATTGTCCATACTGAGTTCGGCAGAATTAGAGCGTCTTCATGCTTTTACCTCCGATCGAAGAAAGATCGAATTTTACTATACAAGGCTTCTTTGGAAGGAATTTGGTTATGATGAATTCATCCAATACGGTCCTGAAGGAAATCCAATTATTACTGAAGGTCAAATCGGCGTTTCACATTCCAGGCATAATATTGTCATCGGACATAGTTTAACTTCAGCTGTTGGAATTGATATTGAAAATTACACTCCGAAAGTCTTGCGCGTTGCTTCCAAATTCATGTCCGATTCAGAAATTGCACGATTTGGAACGTCAGATTTGAAAATTTTGACAACCATTTGGAGTATCAAGGAGGCGGTTTATAAAATGCGGTATAGAGACCATCTCATATTTCGAGATCAGATTGAGGTATTGGAGATTAATAAGTCTGCCAACTTTCGAATTCAAGACAAGGAAACAGTTGAGGAAATTTCATTCGAAATTATTGAATTAGAAGATACCGTCATCACATTTTGTCTCAGTAATCATTAGAAAGTTTCGCTCATCTAATCGTTCCAATTTTAGTACCTTTAATACGAATTTTAGGTCCCTGCCAACTATTGTTTTAGCGTGGACGTAATTAGATTATCCGAATCACTCAAAAATAATGTTGGATTGTCGTCTACACATATTTATTTTTTCATTAGTCCTGGTGACCTCGTCTTATGCAACTGCGGGCTGGGTGAAAAAGGAAAGCACTCCCGGAGAAGCGCGACACAGATGCAGCGCATTTTCAATTGGCAGTAAAGGCTATATTGGTGGTGGTCATATTAATTCCGTTATTCCTAAATCCTACGTTGATTGGTGGGAGTATGATCCTGCTACGGATTCATGGACTCAAATTGCAGATTATGGCGGAGGTCCGCGATATCAATTGGGGACGTTCTCCATTAATGGTCATGGATATGCAGGCTGTGGCGAAGATGCTGCGGGCAATTATCGATCAGATTTCTGGCGGTATGTGCCCTTAGTAAATACCTGGTTTCCTCTTGCAGATTTACCCGGCTTAGCAAGAAGAGGGCCGACGTGCTTTATTATCAATGACGTCCCCTATGTAGGTCTTGGACAATCCGGCGGTGCACTAAATGGGGGATATGAGTTGGACTTTTATTCCTACGATGATGTTTTGGATGAATGGTTTGCCATTGCTGATTTTATTGGAACAGCGAGGACGGGAGGCGTTGGTTTTGCATACGGTGATAAAGGTTATGTTGGTACAGGTCACATGGTCGGCGCAGCAACTCGCGATTTCTTTGAATATGATTCAGGCACGAATATTTGGACTCAGCTTGCCGATGTCGATACGACTTATCGCCAGGACGCCACCGGTTTTGAATTGAATGGCAAGGGATATATTTTAACGGGAAATGATCTTTTAGGTGATAATAGTTATGATGACATTTGGGAATATGACTTCGCGGCAAATACCTGGACACCACTACCCGATTTTCCCGGGACAGCCAGACGCTTTATGGTTTCATTTGTAATTGGAAATTTTGCCTTTGCCGGTGGAGGTACCAACGGAACCAATCTGAATGATTTTTGGCAGTATGACGGGCTTTACACTTCTATAGACGAATCAGACTTCTCTACTGACATAAGAGTTTATCCTAATCCTTCGACTACCCATCTTCAAATTGATTTGAGTAATTCTGCATACCGGGGCGAAATAAATCAAATTGAACTATATAATTCGGAAGGCAAGTTAGTCCTGCATGAGGAGTCAAACAACGAAGAACATACAATCAACCTTTCGGAATTTGAAAGCGGAATTTATATACTAAAAGTGGCCAATTCCTCCGGTCTAATTACTTCAAAACAGATTATTAAAAAGTGAGTGGAACTATTTACGACATACTAAGGAGGACGACAGGACAAATTGCTGTCCTCGTAGATCCTGACAAAACATCAAGGCTTGACGACCTAAAGTCCCTGGTTGATAAAATCAACCGGTTACAACCGGCATTTATATTTGTTGGTGGCAGTACTGTAGGAGAGAAGGATTTTCATTTCTGTTTGGTTAATTTGAAAAAGTTGACGACAATTCCTCTCGTGATTTTTCCGGGAAGCTTCAATCAATTAAGCGAAACGGCTGATGGCATTTTATTCTTGTCTTTGATTTCCGGACGAAATCCCGATTATCTCATTGGACATCAAATTCAGGCCGCTCATCACCTAAAGAAAATGGACGTTGAAGTTATACCTACAGCATATTTGTTAATTGAAGGTGGTAAAAATAGTTCGGTTGCATACGTAAGTCAGACAACTCCGATCCCAACTGATCAAAGCAGTATCGCAGTAAATACGGCAATCGCAGGAGAAATGATGGGAATGAAAGCCGTATTTCTTGATGCAGGAAGCGGCGCAAGAAAATCCGTTGTTGCGGAGATGATTCGAGAAGTAAAGGAGAACATCACTGTTCCTCTAATTGTAGGAGGAGGAATTCGCTCAATTGAACAAGTAAAAGCTGCACAAAATGCTGGGGCGAACGTGATAGTAATCGGAAACAAAATTGAAGAAGACCTTGATTTTCTTCTCGATTTAATGAGTATAACGAAATCCTCCGGGATTTCGTCTGAGTAGCCATGATTGCCAGAATCAAAATAGGAGCAGGAATATGTCTCGCTATAATTTCTTTATGGAATGGGGAGTCATTTGCTCAGACTATTAATCCACCTGCATCCAACTACCAGTCCGGAATTTTTACGGCTGATATTTCTTTGGAGA
>CAZCAD010000300.1:0-4758 GCA_964496525.1 uncultured Flavobacteriales bacterium
CGCAGAATTAATTGGAATGATCGAAACCTGGAAAAAGAAGGGGATGCCTTTATCATCCCCCCAAAGATGATGTACAGTGTTCATCATAATCGTACCACCGTCGGTGTCGAACTCCTCGAAGTAAGTTTGCAGGCATTCAAAAATGAAGCGACCTAAATTCTCAATTTCATTAATCGTATCTTCACCAATGCGAAGCTCATTGTTCGAAGTTAATCCAAATTGAATGGACTCTAACCTGATAAAAGTAGCACTTGCCCAGATATCTCCGGTCTGGCTGAACAAGGAAAGAACCTTGGAAAAAATTGAATCCTATCTTCTTGAGGCGCGTGAACAAAACTGTGAGTTGATAGTGTTTGGGGAAGGGTTGCTACCGGGCTATCCGTTTTGGATTAGTCTGACTGAAGGAGCGAAATTCGATTCGAGCGTTCAAAAAGAATTACACGCTCATTATGCAAGAAATTCCGTGCAAATTGAGACAGGAGATTTAGATTCAATATGCCGAATTGCGAAAGAAAATTCGCTGGCCATTTACCTGGGAATAATCGAGCGAGCTCAAAATCGTGGTGGTCACAGCCTCTATGCTTCGCTCGTTTATATTAATTCAGAAGGAGAAATTAAATCGGTACATCGTAAACTACAACCAACTTATGAAGAACGTCTCACCTGGTCGCCTGGGGATGGCAATGGGCTGGTTACTCATGCCTTGAAAGATTTTACCCTTGGAGGCTTAAATTGCTGGGAGAATTGGATGCCGCTATCAAGAACTGCGCTCTACGGAATGGGAGAAAATTTGCATGTGGGAGTTTGGCCGGGATCCGATCACAATACAAAAGATATTACCCGATTCGCTGCCAGGGAAGGACGATCCTTTGTTCTTTCAGTATCGAGCTTGATGCGTAAATCTGATTTTCCTGAAGACACACCTCATCTGGATTTGATCTTTGAAAACTCTCCTGACGTTTTAGCAAATGGAGGTTCTTGTATTGCAGGGCCGGATGGCGAATGGATCATTAAGCCGGTTTTGGACAAAGAAGGTTTAATCATTGAAACTCTCGACTTTAATCGCGTTTTGGAAGAGCGACAGAACTTCGATCCGGTTGGTCATTATTCCCGCCCCGATGTGACCCATCTTATTGTAAATCGTGATAGACAAACTGTCGTCAAAATTAAAAGCGAAGAAGCAAAGGAACAAACCAATTGAAGCATGAAGCAAATTGACAACTTCATATTCAATCTGCAAGACCAAAAATCAAGCAAGGATTTTTTTAATCCGTACGCCGGTAATTCAGGGGAATCTGAAATTAAAAGATCTAATTTGAGAATTTACCTCCGATGGATCAAAGAACGTAATCCGATGGTTCTAGTGCTTGGTGAAGCTCCAGGTTATAAAGGTTGTAGACTAACGGGAGTCCCCTTCTCAAGCGAACATTTATTGGATACACATCCCCTTTTGAAGCAAGTAAAATTTGAATTGATAAATCGAGAATATCTTCAAAAAGAAACTTCGGCTCAAATTGTTTGGGAGGCCTTAGAGATAGTCAGCAATCTTCCGCTAATATGGAATGCATTCCCTTTCCATCCACACGAAAAAAATAATTTAAGAAGCAACAGGACGCCAAATTCAGCAGAGATAGAACTGGGACAGAAGTATATTAAGGCACTTATGAAAATTTTTAAGATAAAGCAAATTGTTGCAGTTGGAAGAAAAGCAGAATTTCAATGTAAGCTCATGAATTTGAACTGTAGTTATGTCCGACATCCTGCTCGAGGAGGAAAATATAAATTTCTCCACGGGATACAAAAGGAATTATCCTGCCTTGAACCGCAGGACTCGATAATTGTATAAATTAGAACATTGACATCAACTAAATGGATTTTAAAAAATTGAGCATATTGGTTTCTTTGGGATTAATCTCCCCCGGCTCAAAGGCGATTCAATCCGTTGAAGTCTCAGATACCATAAACGATCCCGGCCAAGACCAAAAAAAGTTATTGGACTCAATTGTTAATTATTTAAAGCTGCATACCGTCAGCATCAACGATTTTTATCGTTCAGAGTTTTACAGTTGGACCACAGACGAACAAATCAACCTTATTAAGACAAGTAAAAAAGTTCTAATCAAGAGTCGGGGATCAAATGAGGTATCGATTTATCAAAAATCAATTGAAAGCAAACCTTATTCAACTCAACCCCTGGCCAAGATTCTCAGACAAGAAAAATTTCAGAAAAAACGATTTGCCTGGACGTCTGCCTGGCCAATTTGCAGTGGTGAGCGAGATTACGGAGGTAGACTACTAAAAATTAAACTAAAAGATGAGGCGCTCATCTGCATCATTAATCCTTTCTATCCTGGTCTTACAAGAGTCCTTGACAAAAGTGGAAGAGAGTATTCAATGGAGGAAGCAGATTCGCTTCAGCATAGAATTGCAGCTGTACATTATATTAATGACATCTATCAGAAAAAAAGACATACAGTAGTCGCTCATACTTCCTATATACCCAATAAAGACTTTCAGCAGCATTTAGAAGAGAACTTTTATCGTGAGTATGTACTTATCAATGAAGACATGATAGAGATGGTTGACCATACGGCCGATCATATGCTAGCCAAACTACAGGAAGAGCTTGACTTTCTGGAGCAATTGCTTCGATACATTAAATTAGTTCCTGAACAATTGTATGAATTTACAATGTATTGGTACACCTCATCCGTTTGGGCTCATGTTGATTATCTGCGCGACGACTCATTTCAGGCCTTTTATTTCTACAACCTCGCTTTTCCTCAAGAGCGGTATGATTTATTTCCCAAAAGAATTAAAAAAATTCTGGCTTTGATGAAATCGAATTATGAAAAAATAAAAGATGCCAAATAAGGTCAGTAGAGAAGTTGCAATTAAGCGGTTAAAATTGGAGCGTCCTCATCCTGATCGATGTCTGATTTGCAACTTGCTCCAACCCGAAGAATCTAAGCTTGTTTTAACCGAATCAGATTACCTGCTTGCATTCTTATCCAAATATCCGCGGTATTGGGGACATGCAATTGTTGCTCCAAAAGGACACTTCACTGAATTCAATGAAATCCCAAAAGATGTCTATGCAGCATGCTTTGATCTTGCGAGAGAAATTGCGATAAAGCAAGAACAGTCACTCAATCCGGTCAATATCTATATCTCTTCTATCGGCTCTGATCAGGACGTGCTGAACAGCTGTTCACATTTTCATATTCATGTGTTACCGATCTACGATATGGGAATAAAACCATCGGAAGTATTTAGTTGGCAGGATGGCGTTTTTGAAGGGACGGAAAAGGAATGGTTGAGTTTGCATAAGAGCCTTGCTTGCTAATTTCGACATTAGGACAGAACAAAAAACTACTTTACTCTATTCTATTTTTTATTGCTTATCGAATATCCTCCCGAACTTCATTGTGCTTAGTTTTAAGACGAGTTTCCCAATCCTAATCGACACTCTTTCAATACTTAAGAATTTAGTAACTTGTAAAAAGCTTTCAAGTTTGTTCCTTGACAAAAGGTCCAAGCACTAATATATAACCACGATGAAAAGGACTACTATTCTACTATTCGCTTTAATACTGTCGGTGTTAAATGCGAACGCACAATCAAATGAAATCTATGGTTCCCGCTGGACCGGAGCTGAGGAGATATTCATGTCACTGGATATACCGTCACAAGTTTACTCCGATATTGCTACTTTGGGTGGAGTACTCTCCCTGGCCAGTGGTGAAAGCACCTTTGCAGCTGATAGTGGCCTCTGGTATAGAAGAACCAACCTCGGAATCATCAGTGTAGATATTTTAACCGGAGCCATCATTGATACCATACCCAACCCGGATAATATGAAAGGAATTGAATATGATAAGACTTCTCATAAATTATATGGCTCTCGCTGGACAGGAGCTGAGGAAATTTTCGTCGTACTTGATATAGTAACAAAAACTTATACTGATATCACTATTCTGGGCGGAGTGACCAGCCTCGCTTCGGGGGTGAGCACTTTTTCCGCAGATAGCGCACGATGGTACAGAAGCACAAATCTTGGAATCATCAGTGTGGACATTTTAACCGGAGCAATAGTTGACACAGTTCCCAACCCGGATAATATGAAGGGAATCGAATATGATACAGGCTTGGGCATGATGTTTGGTTCGCGCTGGACCGGAGCCGACGAAGTTTTTGTGTCCCTGGATCTAACAACACAAACCTATACCGACATTGCTACTCTTGGAGGAGTGTCCAGCCTTGCGTCCGGCGAAAGCACTTATGATGGCGATAGCAGTAAATGGTACAGGAGTACAAATCTTGGGATTATCGCTGTGGATGTTTTGACCGGCGCAATCACCGATACCATTGCCAATCCTGACAGTATGAAGGGGATAGAGTATCATGGTACACCACCGCCTATAACAACTGAGCTGATTAAGAATGATACAGAGCACGAATGCTTGGCTTACCCGAATCCAACTACCGGATTGGTGAATCTAAGTTTGGGATCATTATACAACAATGTTGCCATTGAGATTTACAATTTGAGCGGCCAAGTCGTATTCGCCAGCAGCTATCAAAATTCAAAAGATCCTGAATGTGATTTAGGCGATTTAGAAACAGGAATATATATTGTCAAAATAAATACGGAGGATAGATCTGCCACTATCAGATTAATAAAGGAATAATAAAATTCCGGAATATTAGACATTATAACAACTGAATGTGCATGGCAAAAAAACTCTTTTTCCGTTA
>CAZCAD010000301.1:0-4758 GCA_964496525.1 uncultured Flavobacteriales bacterium
ATAGGAAAGAGACCTGCATGGTAGGCAGGGTTTCACGAAGAAACGTCAGCTAAAATTATCGCTAAAGAACCATTTTTAAGTTTGCTGTATTTCCGACCAGGCACTAATTGGCAAAGAAGGACATGAATTCTTCGTAAGTCATCTTATATGTATAATCCACGTCGAATTTTTTTCGAATAAGAAAAGCTCCCGCTTTGATCTTTCCTTTAATATTAAAGTCAATTCCGTTACCGGATAAAAGCGCCCATAGAGAAGAAAAGGCACTTTTTACAAATTTGGATTGATCACCCACCAGGACAAATGGATAGGCGCCTTCAACTTTCTTTTTGATTTTAACTTTCTCCTTAATTCGAACCCAACCGCAATCTTGCCCCGCAACTGTGAGAAATAGTGAGGATGGTTTAATAACGATCTTGTACCAATTAGGATTGTAGATAATGTAATCAAAACCAATGTGAATCTTCTCATCAACTTTTGAGACCTTGAAATTTTCCATTCTCTTAAATTCCAAGTCCTTATAAAATTGCGAGTCGCAGTTTAAACCTGCCACCAGCACAATTATCGTCAACAGAGATTTCACGATTACTTTTTCAGTTCAGCATAGTGTCTAAAGAAATTTGGGATCGTCTCGATACCTTTAAAAAAGTTCGCTACACCATAATGCTCGTTCGGTGAATGGATGGCGTCAGAATCAAGTCCAAAGCCGAGAAGAACGGTTTTAATTCCTAATACTTGTTCGAACAAGGCTACAATTGGAATTGATCCGCCACTTCTAATAGGAACAGGTTTTTTACCAAAGGAATCCTGAATTGCAAGGCTGGCTGCCTGGTATTCGGTGGAGCCGGGAGGTGTAACCGCCGGATCACCGCCATGATGAGGAATGACCCTTATCTTTACACCTTTCGGAGCAAGGCTCTTAAAATATTCCTTAAACATTTTGGTGATTTTATCAGGATTTTGATTTGGAACAAGTCGCATGGAAATCTTTGCATTTACCTTCGAGCCGATTACAGTTTTAGCACCTTCGCCGGTATAACCACCCCAAATTCCGTTGATATCAATCGTTGGTCGAATCGTGGCTCGCTCAACCGTCGTGTATCCGACTTCGCCATGAGTCGCTGAAATATCTATCGATTCACAATATTCTTCTTCTGAGAATGGCGCTTCGGCCATATCTTTTCTTTCCTTATCAGTTAATTCTATGACATCATCATAAAATCCCGGAATCGTAATGCGATTGTCCTCATCAATCAATTTTGCAAATATTTCACAGAATATATTCACAGGATTGGCTACAGCTCCACCATAAAGTCCCGAATGAAGATCCCTGTTTGGTCCGATTATTTCAACTTCAACATAAGTTAAGCCCCGCAGACCAACAGTAATTGAAGGAACATCCATTGAAATCATTCCGGTATCCGAAATTAGGATAACATCGGCAGCCAATCTCTCCCTGTTTTCATTTAGAAAATCTTCGAGATTCTCTGAACCAACTTCTTCTTCACCTTCAATAATAAATTTGATATTACAAGCCAGGGTATCTGTGGCCATCATGGTTTCAAAGGCCTTAAGATGCATAAACAGTTGACCTTTGTCATCACAAGCTCCGCGCGCAAAAATTGCACCCTCGGGATGAATCTTAGTCTTTCTAATAACCGGCTCGAATGGATCAGAATCCCATAATTCCAAGGGATCCGGTGGCTGAACATCATAATGTCCGTAAACCAACACAGTTGGTAGAGATTCGTCAATGATTTTTTCGCCGTAAACTACAGGATGACCGTAGGTAGGTAAGATTTGCACGTTGTCGGCCCCCAGATCTTGCAGATGCTTTGAAAGAAACTCTGCAGTCGAAGCAATACTGCCCGTATAATTCGAATCAGCACTGATGGACGGAATACGCAAAATCTCAAATAATTCTTTTATGAATCTGTCCCTGTTCTTATCGATGTAGTCGTTAATCATAGTTTTCTTTTCCTGAAGGCAGCCAAATGTACAAATACTTTAGATTTCTCGTAAAAAAGAGAGTCAAAATTTTGCCGTAAATTAGTGCAACCATTCAAGACCAGAATCGTCTTTAAAATAGCATTCTTAAAAATCGCGACTAATCATGAGAACAAGCAACTTAATTTTATCCCTCTCATTTCTTATTTTATCCAATTTTGGACACAGCCAGGCAATAACTGTTACAAATGTTCTTACACCTGAAGAATTGGTGGAGGACGTCCTTGTAGGCATGGGCGTTGTCGTAAGTAATGTTGAATTCAATTATTCGGTTGCCCTGGCCACGTCAGTGCAGACAATGGTAGGATATTTTGACGGAACGGGAACCAGCTGGGGCCTCTCGGAAGGTGTCATTTTAGCAACGGGAAACTGCGCTTTAGCGGAAGGCACCGCAGATGGTAATGAAGCGGGTGGTGCAACGGATAATACCGGAGTGGCCGTGGATCCAAATGATGCCGATCTTAATGCGATCGGAACTGCTGTAATTAATAACGAGGCTGTTTTGGAATTTGATTTTATCCCGGATGGAGATTCAGTTGTATTTAACTACATTTTCGCATCGGAAGAGTACAATGAGTATGTTGGATCTATCTTCAATGATGTTTTTGGATTTTTCATTAGCGGTCCCGGATTTGCCGGGCCTTATACGGGAGGAGCTGAAAACATTGCCTTGGTTCCCGGAACTGCAATTCCGGTTGCGATTAACAACGTTAATAATGGCTCAGCGGGTACAGGGCCTTGCACGAATTGTGCGTATTGGGTCAATAATCCCCCCGTTTCCGGACCGATTGAACCGGTAGAGTATGATGCATTTACTACCGTCCTCACTGCTGCTGCCGAAGTACAGTGTGGAGAAACTTACCATATTAAACTTTGTATTGGAGATGCCGGGGATATGGCCTGGGACTCTGCCGTATTTCTCGAGGCTAGTTCCTTCTCATCCAGTGGAATTTCGGTAGTAGTTACTTCAGCCGTTGGGGATGATTCCATCATTGAGGGATGTGATTCTGCCCTTGTTGAGTTTATACGGCCTGAAGGTTCTGATACAGTTGCTCTAACTGTCACCTATATAATTGGTGGTACGGCAATTAATGGTACTGATTACCCTTTCCTTGATGGTGATATTGTCATGCCAATCGGAGAAGACACAGTTAGCTTCTGGATCGCACCGTATGCGGATGGATTCGCTGAAGGAACTGAGACCATCACAATTATGGTTGAGTTCTTAAATGATTGCGGTGACACAGTTACGACTACTGCCACAATAGAAATTGTTGATCCTGTACCTTTTATTCTGACCGCTGCTGATACGACTATCACTTGTCCGCAGGATTCTGTCTTGATCACTGTTATTCCAACCGGAGGCATTGCACCGTATGATTATACCTGGACTCCGGGATCAGGCAGCGGACCTGATATTTGGGTTCCAGGATCAATACCCGGTACAACGACTTATACGATAGATGCCACCGACGAATGTGGAGGCACTGCTACTGCGACAATAGACGTCACGATCGATCCTGCTCCAACCCCAACGATTGTATTTAACGAGGATGTTTTTACGATATGTCCTTTTTCCGGGGCTGCCATAACCTCAACCGTCATAGACCCCTGGTCAACTCCAATCACTTATGATTGGTCTCCGACGGGTGAAACTGTGCCGGATATTACAGCCTCACCCACCGTAGATTCATGGTACTATTTGACAATTTTTGACGGATGCTTTACTGTAACGGATTCAGTTCAAATTTTGATTGGAGGAGTTGATATAACCGACATTACAGTAGTTGATGCTACAGATTGTCCCGGAGCTGCCGGAGCGACCCTCGGCTCCATTACGGTAAGCCCTGACCTTCCTACCTGGAGTTATGAATTAGTGGGCTATGTACCACCACAGCCATCCGGAATTTTTACCGGCTTGAATGGAGGAATCAACTATACCTTAACAGTAATTGATGAAAATGGATGTACTTCAGATACAATTGTATTTGTAGGACTTGGAGACAATGCTGTTATTGCAAACCTCGTTACCTCGTCAATTACGGATGTTACTTGTTTCGGAGATGCGGATGGTGGTGCCCTGGTTAATGGATTTACAGGTGGTTTGATGCCTCCGTTCGATGTGGAATGGACGGATGGAACTAGTTCTTTTGATGACTTAGGGATACCTGAATTTGGATCTTCGGCAATCGGAGTTCTAACTGGAGGAACATGGACGGTGATCGTAACAGATCAATTCGGTTGCTCCTGGTCAGAAACCTTCGTGATAAACGAGCCGGATGAAATGACATTTGAATTTATCTTCAATCAACCGCTTTGCTATGGTTTCCAGGATGGATCAGTGACAGCAAACGTTGGTGGTGGCAATGGCGGATATACCTACACGATTACCGACGAATCGACAACGGTAATAAATATTAGTAATTCAAACACTGCCAATAACCTGAGTACAGGATGGTACTATGCCACGGTTGTTGACTCTGAAGGATGTACAGTGGGTGGCGCTGTGTACTTGGATGAACCGGATCAATTGACTATAGATCTTGATTTAATACAACCACAATGTTACGGTGTTCCAACCGGCTTTGCGGAAGTGGATACGGTTTACGGATGGCAATCAGGTTATGATAATATCTCTTATTTCTGGACGCCAACCACAGGCGGTTCTGCCGGAATCGGAGCGACGATCCAAAATAAAATGGGACCGGGCGACTATACGATTACCATAAATGACGGTCCTTGTTCCAATGTCTT
>CAZCAD010000302.1:0-4748 GCA_964496525.1 uncultured Flavobacteriales bacterium
GATTTTCCTCGTCTTGAAGGTGCTCCGAGAATAACCAGGTTAATTTTGTTTTTCTCGTTGATTTTCTTGGTGACCGCGAAGAAGTAGCTGTATGCCTCATAGAATGTTCCGTCAACATATCCTTCTCTTGCATATCGTCCGGAAAGACTAAATGCGAGCGCCCATCCATTATTCATCATTCCCGTTCCGTAGGTATACATTAAACGATGAGAATACGCTCTGTTAGTTGCGGCATAGGAAAGCCTCGAACCTTTTCTAATTCCTGTGGCAGTTGCATCAATATTTGAATAGCCCCCGAGACCTCCGAAGTGATATGGATTGGATGTCAGCCAACTCTTGGTCTCTGAGTATCGCGTAACATCATTTAGACCTCCCCACTTATACCAGGTTCCCCATCCTGACTCCAAATCGTTCATTGGAATACCATTAAGAAGAATAACAGTTTTATCAGAATTGTATCCTCGGATTCTAAATCGGGCGGCTGAGAAGTTAAACCCGGCGGTTGCTGCAAAAACGTCCCTGGACGATTGTAACATTCCGGAGACATTTTGCCGCCCGCCACCACCATCCAAATCTTCAAGCGTAGTAATGAAAACAGGAGTGTTCGGGTTTAATGTATCGTCGGATTTAAGAAGACTGGAAGTGTCGGCTTGTGAAAATGCCGGTTGGATTAAACCAACGCAAAAAAAAATTATGGTAAGGGTTCGTAGCATTTATGTCCTCTTCAGCGTAAAATTTCAGTCGGTCATCGACGTAAAATTTATTAAACGCTTATAAAAAGCAGGACAAATCTAGTAATTTAAGATGGGTCAGGAAAGAAGAAATGATGAAATGTGGATAATTAATCATTTATTAACAGGCGGTTAAACTTACATTGGTCTGGATTTTGATTTTAATCGATAAATTTGACTCTACCTTATGAGGATAATAATTCAACATACTTTCTTGCAATTTTTATTATTGTTTTTGATTGCCTCCATTCCTTCTCAAAGTGCTTTTGGGCAAAAAAAATATAAGGTTAGCTGTCTTGGATATTATAATTTGGAGAATCTGTTCGATATCGAAGACGATCCTAAAATCCGCGATGAAGAGTACACGCCTGAGGGATCTAAAAATTGGGATTCAACGAAGTACGCGAACAAACTGGCAAATATGTCTGAGGTGATTAATAAGTTAGGAACATCCATAACGCCGAATGGTCTGGCTGTTCTCGGAGTTTCGGAAATTGAGAACAGAAGAGTGCTGGAAGATTTGGTTGCCCATGAAAACCTAAAGGGCAGAAATTATAAAATTGTCCATTATGACTCTCCGGATGCTCGTGGGATTGACGTTGGACTCTTATACAATCCTAAATTCTTTAAAGTCACGAACTCCGTTTCATACGACTTAACGTTCGAACATAGCCCTGATTATAAAACGCGTGATCAATTGTTGGTGAGTGGAGAGTTGGACGGAGAGCTTATGCATATTATCGTCGTGCATTGGCCGTCCAGAAGAGGAGGGCAGTCTGCTTCTGAGCCACGGAGAATTGATGCTGCGAAGCTTGGGCGTAAAATCATAGATTCTTTGCTAACACAGGATCCAAATGCCAAAATTGTTCTGATGGGAGATTTGAATGACGATCCAAATAACAAAAGCGTGAAGGAATATATTCGAGCCAAAGCTAAAATTGCAAAAGTCAAGCAGGGAGATATGTACAACGTGATGTATGGCCATTTCAAGAAAGGAAATGGAACGCTGGCCTGGAATGATGCATGGAATCTCTTTGACCAGTTAATTATCTCTAAATCCATGACGTCTGAGGATGCCTCGACTTATGTGTATCACAAATCGGTCGTTTTTAATAAATCCTTTCTTAAGCAAAAAGAGGGTCGCTTTAAAGGATACCCACACCGAACTCACGCCGGAGGACAATATCTCAACGGCTATTCTGACCATTTCCCCGTATTTCTGATTCTTAAAAAGGAAGTAAAGTAAATCATGCTGCGATTTTGCCTGTTTTTTCTGCTATTAGTCGCGCTAATTTCATGTGGAAATCAGAAAATAGCGGAATATAGCTCCAAATCTCAGGAAATTTCGGAAGATATTGCTGAAAACGAGATCGACACCATGATTGAAACATATCGGCTCGAAATGAAAGCAAAAATGGATCATGTTATCGGTTATAGTGATTCGACATTAACAAAGTATGAACCCGAGTCGCCACTTAGCAATTTTGTGGCCGATATCGTCATGTCGGAAGCGATGAAATTCTCCACCGGAAATGACGAAGTTTTGATGAGTAAAGTAAACTCTTTTTGCATTTTAAATTTCGGTGGATTACGAGCGACAATTAATCAGGGAAAAATTACGATTGGCAACATTTACGAGCTAATGCCTTTTGACAATACAATTGTCATTACTAAGCTCAAATCAGTCGAAATTGATTCGATTTATAATTATTTATATAAAGCTAATGGACAGCCACTTAGTAATTGTCAATTCAACTTATCATCGAATGACAATTTACTTACGATCGGAGGTCAGGTGTATGACGGTGAATCCGAGATTTATGTGGTAACATCAGACTATCTGTTCGGGGGTGGTGATAAGATGAATTTCTTTAAAAAATCAGTGAAATATTGGGACACCGGAATACTAATTCGCGATGCATTAATTGATGCCGTGACAAAGATGAAAAATGTTCCTTTTTATCCCGTCGAAAATCGAATTATAATTACGGAATGAAACGCAGAAAATTCATGAAATTAATGGCGTGTGGGTCGGCAGTTTTGCCATTGAGCGCCGCGGGTATCTCCGACATGAATTCGGTGACTATTTTGCATACAAACGATACTCATTCGCGGATTGATCCTTTTCCTGTATCACACAAGAAATATGGGAATAAAGCAGGAGTTGCCAGAAGAAAGACCTTAATTGATGCTATTCGGGAAGAAGAAAATAACGTCTTGTTATTGGATGCGGGTGATATTTTTCAAGGAACGCCCTACTTCAATCTCTTCGGAGGGGAAATAGAGCTAAAGTTGATGTCTGAGATGGGATATGAGGCTGCAACTGTCGGAAACCATGACTTTGACGGAGGATTGGATGGCTTCTCGAAAGTCCTGCCAAATGCAAATTTCCCCTTTATTTGTTCAAATTATGAGTTCGGGGACACTCCTTTTTCTGGCAAAACGAAGCCTTATCAGACATTTCAAAAAGGGGATATAAAGGTTGGTGTTTTTGGTCTTGGAATTGAACTGGACGGATTGGTTCCTAAAACGCTCTATGGAAATACGCAATATTTGGATCCAATCGACTTGGGTCAACGCTACGCTACATTGCTAAGACATGAGCTTAAATGTGATCTGGTAATTTGCCTCTCGCACCTTGGCTACTTTGCACGTCTTAACTCAATGTGCGATAAGGTCTTAGCAGAAGAAACATCTAATATTGACCTGATAATCGGTGGTCATACCCATACTTTTTTCGAAGAACCTGAAATGCGAAAAAATAAGCTTGGTAAATCAGTTCTCTTAAATCAAGTTGGCTGGGCCGGATTGGTGCTCGGTAGAATCGACTTTTATTTTGATAAAAAAGGCAACCCAAATCGTTGGGCGGCGACACCACTTTCAACTCATTATAATATTGCTTAGAATATCAAGAGTGAAGCACTATATCCGCTTGATTTACAATTTTTTACAAAATAATGTGATCAAATGAATTCTCAATAATCGGAATGCTTCGTCGCGCACGAGCATTTTGAAAAGTCGAAAAAAAGGTGGAAATTACGGTACCTTTAACAAAAACTCTCGTCTTTGTTTTAAATTGTACGTACTCACATGAAAAAATTAATCACACTCGGCTTAGTGATTTTGTCAGGAACAGCCTTCACCCAAACGGTTGATGCTGGCTTAGACACGACGATTTGCCCTCCGGCTACAGCTACATTGAATGCAACTTTTGTTCCCGGAGCAGGAACAGACGTTCCAAGTACATCAAGCTACATTGTTGGAGATATACCTTATGCTCCGGATCCATTCGCAGGAACAGCCGTTGCCCTAACCGACGACTCCATGACTGGACTTCTTCCTATAGGGTTTAGTTTCGACTTTTATGGGAATACTTATACCGATTTTATCATTTGCTCAAATAACTGGATCGGTTTTTCTTTAGGCATGACTACAGCCTGGTGGACTAGTGCTGTTCCAAGTACGGCAGCTGATGTTCCGAGAGATTGTATTATGGGACCGTGGCAGGATATCAATCCTTCATCAGGTGGAAATATTTACTATCAAACCTTGGGCGTAGCTCCATGTCGCCGATTGGTGGTTACTTATGAAAATGTACCGATGTACTCATGTACGGCAATGATTTTTGCTGCACAGATTATTATTTATGAAGGTTCAAATACTATTGAAAATCATATTCAGGCGAAACCAATATGTACAACTTGGAATAGTGGAAATGCAGTACAGGCGATACATAATCTTGCTGGATCAGTTGCGAACGCCTATCCCGGAAGAAACAATACAAACTGGACAGTTACGAACGCTGCGATTGAATGGGCTCCTGACGGACCCTTGGTTCCCTTTCCATACACCATCGATTGGTACGACGCAGCTACTTCGACATGGATCGGAACCGGAACATCAATTACGGTTGCACCTGCAGTCACAACAGATTATGCGGTTGTCGTAAGCAGTTGTCTTTTTGGAATAATCGCAACGGATACTGTACAGGTAATTGCTTCTTGTTGTATTCCACCT
>CAZCAD010000303.1:0-4747 GCA_964496525.1 uncultured Flavobacteriales bacterium
ATTGGCCAGAACGACTTCAAGATTGAGGACATATTCATTTGTGACACCGTACTTCACCGCTTTCGGGCCTCCGGCATTTTCAGCGAGATTACCACCGATAAAACAGGAGCCTCTGCTGGCCGGATCGGGTGGGTAGAATAATCCTTTCTCCGTGACGGCTTCTTGCAATACCTGTGTGATGACTCCGGGTTCTACAGTAACTTGCCCATTTTTATCATCAATTTCAATGATTTTGTTAAACTTTTCTAATGAAAGTGCAAGCCCACCGAAAATTGGGAGCGCTCCTCCACTCAATCCGGTTCTTGCTCCTTGAGGGGTTACTGCAATTCGTTGATCGTTACAATACGATAAAATTTTTGATAGCTGCTCTGTTGCGTTGGGCTTTAGAACTACTTCCGGGGAAAATCGTAAATCTTCGGTTTCGTCATGTGTGTATTCCTGAAGCTGTTCCGGATCAGATGAAATGCATTCTGCCCCGACAATTGAAGTGAACACTTCAATGTGGTTAGCTGATATTTTTGTGTAGGCGGTCAGATGCTTGGTGTTGGATGTTTGGTGATTGTATTTGTTTCACGCAGGGATGAAGTGCGAAAGCGACACAAAGAGGGGGATGTTGAATGATTTTAATAAGCCTCGAATTTATTCTGAAAAATCCTGATCCGCCTGCCATGTCGTCGGCAAGCCTGTGGTGGCCGATGGAGGCGCACAGGATGAGGTTGCCCTAAATGAGCCGATCTCATTTATTCTCCCTCGGCGTTTTGAACCATGTCCTCTGCCTCGGCGGTTGCATCCGCGATATTCAACACATTGTGCAGCTGAGAAATTTCGACCAATTTTTGAACATTGGGTTGCAAACCGGAAAGTACGAATACACCACCCGAATCTTTACACAATCTATTGCCAATTAGAATCGCGCTCAATCCTGACGAATCGCAATACCTGGATTTTGACATATCCAAAATGATGTTATTAATTGAATTTTTATTGATCAGGACCAGCTCAGATTTTAGTTCTGGTGCGTTGGTAGAGTCTAGTTTTTCAACATTAGAAGTTACGATGGTGTATTGGTCTTTTTCTTCTTTTGAAAAATTCATAGTTTGCTGTTGCATCAATCCGCGATTGAAATCATTTCTCCAAATTTATACTTTTTTAGTTAACAAAGCTTAGGAAAGCGCACAATGTTGATAGTCTATCTCAATTGTGAATTTCTTTTTTTTGCCAAAATCAATTTCGATCGATATTCGCTGCGAGCAGATAGATAATCGCCATTCGCACAGCCACTCCATTTTCAACTTGTTGAAGAATAATCGATTGATCGGAATCTGCGACCTCGGAAGAAATTTCAACTCCCCTGTTGATTGGTCCAGGATGCATGATTGTAATTTCTTTGCCCAAACTGTCGAGCAATTCTTTGTTTAAGCCGAAGAGCATAGTGTATTCTCGAAGTGATGGGAATGGTTTAATATCCTGTCTTTCCATTTGAATTCGAAGCATGTTTGCAACATCGCACCATTTTAGGGCAGTTTTAAGATCATGTTCAACTTTCACTCCGAGTTTGTCAATGTGCTTGGGAATTAAAGTCGTCGGTCCACAAACCATCACCTCAGCTCCCAATTTTTGAAGGCAGAAGACATTTGAGAGTGCCACTCTTGAATGAGTGATATCTCCGACAATGACCACTTTTCGTCCCTTAAAGTCATCGCCGTGTTTTTCTCTTATGGAGTAAGCGTCGAGCAGGGCCTGAGTGGGATGTTCATGTGTTCCATCTCCCGCATTCACCACCCTGGCATCTACTCTTTCTGCGAGAAACTTTGCCGCTCCGGGATTTGGGTGTCGCATAACAACCATATCCACTTTCATTGCGAGAATATTGTTCACTGTATCAATTAGGGTCTCGCCTTTTTTTACCGAAGAGTCGGAGGCCGAAAAGTTGATGACATCTGCTGATAATCTTTTTTCAGCCAGTTCAAATGATAATCTTGTTCTGGTAGAGCTTTCGAAAAATAAATTGGCGATAGTTATGTCTCGGAGGGAAGGAACTTTTTTAATAGGACGATTGATCACTTGTTTGAAACTGTCGGCTGTTTTAAAAATCAAGTCAATATCTGCCTTTCCGATATCTTTAATTCCGATGAGATGATCAACACTTAAATTATCCATTCTGTTCCTCTTCTGTCTCGCTGTCTGCGGGACTGGTTTCTAATAATATCACCTGGTCTTCCCCGTCGATTTCTTCCCATTCAACCGAGACGCGCTGCGATGACAGCGTGTTAACCATCTTTCCGGTGTAATCAGGTTGAATTGGCAGGTGTCTTTCAAATTTCCGATCAATGAATGCAAGCAGTTCTACTTTCTTTGGGCGACCAAATGCCAAAAGAGCGTCCAATCCTGATCTAATTGTTCTTCCTGAAAAAAGCACATCATCAATAAGTACCACTTTTTTTCCTTCAATAATAAAGTCGATGTTGGTCACCGAAGGAATGATCGGTTGCTCTCTTCTTCTAAAGTCGTCTCTATAAAAAGTAATGTCCAACTGTCCGCATGTGAGTTCTGTGCCCAGCTGTTTTTCAAGAATCGTTTTCAGGCGCTCCAGCACATGTATCCCTCGCGGTTGAAGACCTATTAACACTGTATTTTCAAATGAAGTATGATTCTCTTTTAGCTCGCTGGCCAATCGTTGAAGTGTAATCTCAAAATGTTTGCTATTTAGTATAGTCCGCTTGTTCATTGAGATCGGTTGCGCAAAGGTAGTGTTAATTGTTGATTTGTTGAATCTTTGAATTGTTGATTAGTTGAATTTTGAATTGTTGATTAGCTGAATTTTGAATTGTTGATTTTATGATGATTCAACAATTCTTTCACTCAACAATTCAACAATTGGGTTCCGTTTAATCAATCATTAATCCGTTTAGTCAATAATTAACATACTTTAGATTTTTCCGAACAATATTACAGAAGTCGATACGTATATTAGAGTAAGGGTTATACATGAAACAGTCGAGTTTCATACAAATTATGAGTCCCGGTTTTGAACGTTATTTCTTTTCATAGGGTTTAAATTGGTTAACACATATGGTATCTGCTACCATATCTTATTAACGTTTAAAACTGGAACTCATATTTAAAAAAAGATCATCTTTCAGGTGGTCTTTTTTTTGTGACCCCGTTGTTCTCCTTTGTCGGACATTTCCCCGGGAAGGGAAAGTTATTTTGGAATTTTAACCACCGCCGGATTGCCTGGCATTATAGTCCATGGCTTGAAGAAGCTCCAGAACTTTTTTGAGATTATTTCCCTGAATAATGATTTCACCCTTCTTGACCGTTCCGCCAGTTCCGCATTTTTGTTTTAGCGTTTTTCCCAGTTCCTTTAAATCATCTTCTGTTCCAATAAATCCGGTAACCAATGTCACTTCTTTTCCTTTTCGTTGCTTACGATCGATGTGAACCAGCAGGTCTTGTTGATCAGGTGGCAGCGTTTCGTTTTCATCATCTTCTTCATGATTGAAATCGAAATTGGGGTTTGTAGAGTAAACAACGTCAATTCTATTTTTCTTCTTGGCCATCCTTTGATACAACTTAGTTCATTATTTTTTGAGCGTATGCAATATTGTCCACTATCATTTCATCAGGTATAAGCGCATATCCTTTTTTTATGTCTTGCTGTGTTTTCATTGCAAACAAACAAAACGGAATTTGCTCATCTCGCATTTGGTTGGATTCTGATTGACCGATAATTTGATAGCGAAAGACCAATTTATCAAGAAGACCTAATTGAAAAAACTCATAGGACTTATCGTAGCTTTCACTCTCAAACGCTTTTATAATGCTTGTGTCTTCTATCGCGGTTATTGAGTTATAGATGATACTACTCACGGTAATCCGTTGTTTCTCCTCGTGGGTCAATCCTTCAAAGGCATCGTTCAAAGCTTTATTTAGTAAAGTTGAATCCACGTTCCCTCCGGAACAGAAATTTGCCGGCTTAATGTCTATGAACAGAAATTTCTTTCGAATGACACAGTGATTCACAACTTTTTTCAGCTTTGTAATTTTATGTTTCACATAGAATTCAAGTTCAATCAAATCATCAGATTTCCATTCTTCTATGCATCCTGACCCATTTGTTTTATCTGATAATTCCGAGTCATGGAAAACCATTGCTACACTGTCTGAACTAAATCGTACATCCACCTCTACGCCATCGGAATCCAGAATGTTAATTGCATAGAGAATTGCCTTCTCCGTGTTGGGAGGATAAATCCATCGTTCTTCAGAATCCCCTGTTCCGGCATGACCATAGACAACAGAATCAAATTTCTTTTCCGATTTCTCACAGGAGGAGAAATTACTGATCAGAAAAATTAAAATAATATTTAAGACCAATCGCAAATTCATAGTTTAAATACATAAAAGATTTTTTATCAATATCGGCTTCAACAAGGGTATAATTATTCACCCATCCGATTCCAGGTTTAAAATAAAACTTGAATTTATCCAATAATTGAATTTCAGTGGTAAGGCCAAAAATGATGTTTGCCAGGTAAAGTGATGATGTCGTTTTTGGCTCATAAAAAAAGGCCGTATTCAAGATCAGTCCAAGACTAAAGAGATTTGAAGGACTATTACCGACATTAAAGATATATCCATTTCTCAACACGACTCCGGGATATCTCTTTTCAAAGACCCTATTAATTCCCATGCAGCGAATACCAGCTTCGAATTGATATTTTCTGACCTTAAGATTATAGCT
>CAZCAD010000304.1:0-939 GCA_964496525.1 uncultured Flavobacteriales bacterium
AAACATGATTTAGATGAGATTCTTTATTCCGGAGGCCTTGGAGGTGGTTATTATGGTCAGTATTCTCTTGATGTTTTTGACGACCTTGAGGATGAGGACGAAATCAAAATAAGTTTTTGGAACAGAAATGGGACCAAGGTATACATTGGAGATATTCGTATTTCCCTCATGGAGAATATATGGTCACGATAGCTGTCGGTATGGCCGGGCCTTCCATCACTTTCCCCCAAAAGGCCGAGAAAAAAAACTATATTTGAGTTATCATAAAAATCGATTATGAAAAATCTCTTGTCGGTTCTCTTTTCGGTAGTTATCTGTTCTGCAGTTGCGCAAGTGAATAATGATTCGACCTTTATTCGAAAAATTTACGATGAAGCCTTGGAAAATGGCCAGGCCTATGAAAACTTGCGCTCACTCTGCAAGGACATAGGCCACCGGATCACCGGCTCGGCTGAGGCTAAAATGGCGATAGAATGGGGCAGAGATTTATTGAATTCCTATGAATTCAGCAATGTCTATCTGCAGGAGATTAAAGTTCCACATTGGGAAAGAGGAAATAAAGAAGCCGGATGGATGATTTCTGAGAACGGCGAGATTTCGAAACTGCGTATAATTGCACTGGGTGGATCTATCGGAACACATGGTTTGATTGAAGGTGACGTTGTGGCTGTTAGTTCCATTGATGAATTGAAACTACTCGGGGAAGATAAAATCAAGGGTAAAATTATTTTCTACAATCGACCGTTTGACCAAAAACTCATTAATACTTTTCGAGCTTATGGCGGATGTATAGATCAACGATGGCAAGGAACGTCAGAAGCTGCCAAGCTTAATGCCAAGGCTGTTATTATTCGATCATTGTCCACGCCAACGGATACGCATCCGCATACCGGATCAATGTGGTACGACGAGGGAGTTGATCCAATCGCGGGAGCGGCG
>CAZCAD010000304.1:986-4745 GCA_964496525.1 uncultured Flavobacteriales bacterium
GTTAGAAAAGGGAAAAGTTACGGTTAAAATGGAATTGGATTGTCGAACTTTTCCTGACGAGATTTCATACAATGTTATCGCTGAAGAAAAAGGACACGAGGATGACCAGATCATTACCTTTGGTGGTCATCTCGATTCCTGGGATGTTGGTGAAGGCGCTCATGATGACGGTGCCGGAGTCGTGCATTGCATAGAAGCCTTGAGAATTCTGAAAAAGCTGGGCTATGTGCCAAATCATACACTGCGCCTGGTTCTCTTTATGAATGAAGAAAACGGCAACTGGGGAGGCAAGCATTACGCTGAATTGAGCTCAGAGGCGAAGGAAAAACATTTATGTGCAATAGAATCCGACAGAGGAGGTTTTTTACCAATTGGATTTGACATTGTAGGAGACATTGAGCAAGTTGAAAAAGTACGTGGATTTGCCTATGATGCTTTGGAAGACTACGATCTTTTTAAATTTAATCCGGGCTACGGTGGCGTTGATATCGGACCACTTAAACAATACTATCCTGAAATGATTCAATTGGGAATGGCCATTAATTCTCAGCGTTATTTCCATTATCATCATGCCGAAACCGATGTCTTCGAAAATGTTGATAAAAGGGAACTTGAATTAGGTGCAGCTGCGATGGCCGCTATGCTTTATCTGATCGATCAGAATCTTTAAACGAATTATTATTTGGGCGTTTCCCTGATGCTCCTCCTTGCAGTCGTCGATCAGGGGCAGACAGGCTATCACTACTCGTCCTGATAATGCAAAGCATTCATCAGGGCTCAAACATATCGTTCAAATGCCTGGCATTCAGCGAGGTCAATTGAAAATTGACAACGACCGAGCTAATCCTTAACGCTGGAAGGGTTGATAATAAAAACAGCTCTTTTGAAATAGGCGGGAGTTATTTTAACTTTGAATAAATTCAAATATAAAATACAATGTGGGGACTATTTAGAAAGAAGAAAAAGGATAAGTACAATAAAGATGAGGGTAGTTATGATAAAACTGAGAAAGGCAGTGAAGAATCCGAATCGAAAACAAAATCCGGGTCAGAAGAAAAAACAGAATCAGATGTAGCTGAGATTAGCCAATCTTCTGTGATAGACAGCATTTCGAAACCCTTGTCGGCGATAGATGTACCGGAAAGTTCTGAAAAAATAGTTTCAGAAAAATCAAACGCAGCATTAACTCCTGATCAGGAGCAACTGCTAAATCTTACGGGTTTTGATTCACTTGCTTCATTCAAAAACACGATTCCGGTAGATGAATCGGATGATCATGAGGAACTGTTTGTCGAAACTTTCTCTGATTTGGAGGATGAAGAAAAGTTAACAAAATGTAGAGCTTTATTGGAAGAGATAGGTAAACATTTTGATTCGTATAAAATAAAATACGATAAAGAGGATGACGATACAACGCTGCAAATAAGAGGTCGTTGTAAAGGTTTTCCGGTTAAGGTAGAATTTGATTGGAATGATAGCGTTGACATTGTTTGCAAAGTAAAGTCAAACATTGACTACTTGTATCTGGAATATGATTATGAAGGCGAGCTGGCTGACAAAAAGATTGACCCTGATGACGACTTTGCGGATGAGGATGAGGCGCGCCTGTTTCTTGTTGATAAGTTATACTTTGGAGAGGATTCTCAGCGAGAGATAGATGAACAGTTAGTGTACTGGGATAAATTATCAGAATCTTTAAAAACGAATATATTAACCACCTACCAAAAAGGGAAATACCACGTATTTTACATCGGAGGAGATGACATAGAGTTTGACATATGGGATATAGAGGATGACTTTATTCTAAGAGAAAGACCTGTTTCCATGATAACCGATATGATAGATTTGATGGTGAATACTGCTGAGGAGATTGGTGTTGGCTAGGGGATGTTGGTTGGAAATTCTGTAGGATTTCAAAATGGCGATTGTAACTTCTCAAGATATCCGGCGTCCTACCATTGTCTCTATGTGCTTAGAGTGGTAAATCCATATATATGATGAACAAGGTCCCTGTATTGCTTGTAACGGGTCTCTTATTAACCTCTTGTTCTAAGGAGGTGTATGAGAAAAGACAGAATTTTCTTGTTGAAAATGTGAACATTGATGAGACAATAAAAATAGCCGAATCGGAAATACAAAAAGATGGCATGAGCAAGTCACTAGGTATATGGGTACTTCGCGACCAAATAGTTACGTCGGATCAGGCCAAGCGGGTCGCTGAGCTCTATCTAAGTAATATCGGAAAAATGAGAAAGGCATTCAATATCTGGCATTCTTCCTGGGGAATTTCCAACCTCTATCGCCTAGGAGATAAGTCCGTAAAGGCGGCCTTGCAAGAAGCTTATGAGACGGCAAAGAGGCAAACAGAGAGGCTATCCGGCTTTCAAAAGAAAATTGCTGATAAACATATTAACGGAGAAAAGATTGTAATGGGTCCTATTCATATGGGAGGCAAGGCATACGCTAAAAGGCATCTGGTTGTGCCCGGAAATAAAAAGTATGTTCAATCATATAAAGAATATCAGGAAAAAGAGGAGAAGAAGAGGGAGTAGGGTTGGGTTACAATAAAGTTGGGCAAATTGTGATGGCGGCGAGCGGAGCGAGCCGTGAATACGGAGTAAACATCAATAGTTTACGGCGCTGGATCAAAGAGTTTGATTGGTATTCCGATGGGAGTTTTCCCGGTCGAGGGAAACCCAAGATGACTGAAGAAGAAGCCGAGATAGCTGCTTTGAAAAAGGAACTGGCAGATGTAACAATGGAGCGGGACATCTTAAAAAAGGCCGTTCACATCCCTGTCTGCCGACCTTTAGATTAGCAAAGCAATATAATTGCTGTAGGTATTGTGATCCTTAGTTCCACTACGGTTTGGCTAAGACAGTTTTCAATTGGCTTTAGCTTTTGCTGTAGGTCGTTTATTTTTCAAATAGGCAATTAGTTCCAAGGAGCTGATTACAACAAGTAGAAAGTCCAATATCCATAATATTATTTTTCCGTGAATGGGTAGGTTTAAATTTCCCGATATCAACCAGATAAATAAAACAATCCCGCCCACCATATTGATACAAACTGCACCACCGAATCCCAAGCCGATAAATTCATCTTTTCTTTTGTACTCAATGAATAGAGCTAATCCAATCCCAAAAAGAACTGCTCCTAAAATGTTTGGGTAAAATGTAGAGTCAACTTCTGGTAGTCCAAAAAAATCAACTACTGGTTCTGAGTATGCAAGAAGAACAATTCCAAGTAGTAGATTGCCTATTGAGTCAATTAATATTAATGTTTTTCCTTGTTTCATTTTTTAATGATCTACAACATCCAAACAAAACCCATAGGCTTTATTTATTTCGAAAATAAATTCACCTCTAAAATAAAGAAATTGATTAACACCTTCGAGATGCCGATCTTCACTACATTTCGTTCGGGACAAATACGGACCGAGCATTTGATTCATCTACGTCACGCCGGAGTCGTGACTGCCTCATTAATTAGGGATTATTCAGAAAGATCCCTCGACAAGCTCGGGATTCGTTCTGACGTTCTCTTCGTTCAATCAGAATCTGAGATTCGACTAAGGCTTTCAGTTCTCCGCCAGAGGCGGATCCCGAAAGCCAAGTCTCACGAAAAAGAGCCATCAGCTTTCTCTAAACAAAGTGTGCCAATGACTCTTACCTTCCTTGCAAAGGATTTATGCGGTTATTGAATGAATTCAGGGAAAGGAGAAAGTAACAGGTTTCAGAGCATAGATGTTAGATGATA
>CAZCAD010000305.1:0-4742 GCA_964496525.1 uncultured Flavobacteriales bacterium
AAACTCAAATGCTAAAACGTAAAATGGTATTTTTATTGCTGCTTTTATCCACGGGCGCTCAAGCCCAGCATGAGGCAGTTGTTATTACTCAAAGTTTTATTGAACACTTGAAGAACAAGGATTTTGCTCAGGCTCATACCTTCTTTGCTGATGATATCAAGACTGGATTTCCTGTTGAAACCTTCGAGTCAATGTGGTATCAAATTTTGGACAAATTTGGAAAGTTCAAGAGCTATCAACACAATTGCAGCGAAGAGGTTGAAGGATCAACTGTCGTTTACACGACTTGCGAATTCAAGGAAAGTACATTCGATATCAAGGCTATAATTGACGAGGCCAACCTCATCCGCAGCTTTACAATGAGTGAAATTCATAATTGCGGGCCGAAAGAATCATATAAAAATCCTCCTTACGATGATCATGCTCTTTATACCACAGAACAAGTCGAGTTCGAATCGGATAAATTTAAAATTCCGGGGACTCTTACCGCGTCCAACAATAAAAATAAGGCGGTGATCATTTTTGTTCATGGTTCAGGCCCCAATGACCGCGACGAATCTCTCGGTCCAAACAAAATGTTTAGAGATTTAGCAGTAGGATTGGCAGCCAAGGGTTATTCTACATTGCGATATGACAAGCGCACATACCTAAAAAGTCAACTGAGTGCTGAAGACGCTGCGAACCTAACTATCCAAACTGAGGTGTTAGATGATGTACAATCCGCCATTTCATTTCTTCAATCACATGACCTAACGAAGAATCTTGACATATACATCCTTGGCCACAGTCTTGGCGCCATGTTGATTCAGAAAACGGCGGTTGATAATGAAGCCGTAAAGGGAATCATTATGATGGCCGGTCCTGCAGGTCCTTTCGAGTCACTTCTGCCCATGCAATACGAATACCTTCTCGGGCTTGACGGTAAACTGAACAAGAGTGATAAAAATATCATCGCAGAAATGGAGAGAAAAGTTCAGCTTGTACAAAAGAATTTGACGGAGGATACACCGGCGTCCGATCTCCCTTTAGGTATTCCTGCAAAATATTGGCTGTCCCTGAAAGATTACAATCAAATTGAGCTGGCGAAGCAGTTCAAGGGAAGAATAATGATCATGAACGGTGGACGCGACTATCAGGTTCCATTAAGTGAGTTTGAGAAATGGAAGGAAGCTTTGGGAGAGAAGGAGAATGTAACTTTCGCTGAATGCCCAACAGTAAATCATATGTTTTTTGAAGGAGAAGGAGCGCCCTCTCCCGACGAATATGATCTTCAGAAAAACGTTCCGGAAGTAATTATTCTAGGTATTTGTGAGTGGCTTGATGGAAATTGGTAATGACGACAAATTCAAAATATTGCAACAGTCTTGTAAAATATTCCCGTCTTAAAACCCTTGAGGTAAAAGTTGGCAAAGTCGGTTTTGGCGCAGAGAATCCTATCCGGCTGCAGACGATGGCTACGGCCAACACAATGGATACAACCAAATCCGTGGAGCAAGGGATTCGGATGATTGAGGCGGGATGTGAACTCGTTCGTTATACGGCTCCCTCAAAAAATGAAGCCGAAAATCTGAAGAGAATTCGAGAAGAACTTCGGGATCAAGGATACAAAACTCCAATTGTCGCTGACATCCATTTTACTCCAAACGCCGCAGAAATTGCCGCTCAGCATGTAGAAAAAGTTAGAATTAATCCTGGAAATTATGCCGACAAAAAGAAGTTCGAGACACATGAATATAGTGATGCTTCTTATCAGGCAGAATTAGATCGTATTCGAGAAAAGTTTACACCCCTTGTTTTGATCTGCAAAGAAAAAAACCGTGCTATGCGAATCGGCACAAACCACGGCTCATTGTCAGATCGAATTATGAGTCGATACGGTGATACACCCTGGGGAATGGTTCAGTCTGCCTTGGAATTTGTTCAGATTTGCGAGGATAACCAATACTACTCATTGATCATTTCAATGAAATCGTCCAATCCCCAGGTCATGGTTCAGGCCTATCGCCTTCTGGTTGCTGAAATGATGAACAGAGGTAGAGTTTATCCGCTACATATTGGGGTAACAGAAGCCGGAGAAGGAGAAGATGGGAGAATAAAGTCTGCCGTCGGAATTGGTGCTTTACTTGAAGATGGATTGGGCGATACGATTCGCGTTTCGCTAACGGAAGAGCCCGAGTTTGAGATTCCGGTTGCACAGAAGTTGGCTGAGCGTTACGATCGCCGCTCATTTCATTTTAATATAAAAGAGATTGAAGGTGCGCTCCCCTACAATCCCTTTGAATATAGACGTCGTCAAACTGAATCTGTCCTCAATATCGGAGCCGGACAAGTGCCGATAGTTATTTGCGATTTTAGCCGGATCAATGAGATCAAGCCTTCACATTTATTCGGGGTCGGATATATCTATAAAGTTCAGGACGATAAATGGGAACTAAAAGAACAAGCAGTTGATTTTCTTTATTGTGGTAAACAAATGCCGAAGTTCAAACTGCCCGGAACATTGGGAATTATCTGCGATTCGGAGGTGTGGGAAAGAAGAAATCAGCTATATCCGCTCTTTGAGTTTGAGGATTTTCTTCTTGCGGATGAGTTGTCCGAGGACTTGAATTTTGTCAAAATTAAGACGGATGAATTGGAAGATTTGAGCCGTATCGAACCGCAATTAAAGAATGGAAATGTGGTGCTTATTCTGGAATCAGATAACAATCATGCGGTTGCTGAAATTAGACGTTATGTTATTGAATTAATGTCGAGAAAAATTCAAACTCCGATAGTGATAGGAAGATCATACACGGAGCTTGATGATGAAACTTTTCAACTTTCCGCTGCGGTCGACTGTGGTTCATTGCTTCTTGATGGTTTCGGCGACGGTGTCTTTATTTCGTGCTCGAATTCTCTGCAAATAATCGTGTCAACTTCTTTTGGAATTTTGCAGGCTACACGTACAAGAATATCCAAGACCGAATATATTTCATGCCCTTCTTGCGGCAGAACGCTCTTTGATTTACAAGAAACAACGGCAAAAATCAGGGCAAAAACGGATCATTTGAAGGGATTGAAAATTGGGATCATGGGCTGCATTGTCAATGGACCCGGAGAAATGGCAGATGCGGATTACGGTTACGTTGGTGTAGGAAAAGGAAAGATCAATCTGTACAAAGAAAAAGAAGTTATCAAACGAAATATTGCTGAAGAAGATGCTTTGGACGAGCTAATTGGCTTAATTGAGGAATACGGGGATTGGGTTGAGCCTTAAATAATATGAGATTAAAACATTCCTTACAATGAAATTCTATGTATTACTTCTGTCAATCTTATTAATTTCTTGCGGTTCATCAAAAAGCGCTTCAAGATCGGTTCTCCCCTCATCCGTAGATGTCCAAATTGAATTCGGTATGAGTCTGGCAGAGTTTTCAACCGCGAAGGATACAGCCAAAATGGTCGTCGATCACGGTCAATCTTTCCGAACCGCTTTCACGGAAACTTCAGACAATGAAAATATTGAGGCTTTTGTCTACTATTTTGATAATGATGGAGATAAAATACTTTATGAAATAATCATTGTGTACAAAAGCGAAAGTGAACGACAGTTACAAGCGGAAGCACTTTTTGGAAATCCCAATTACGACAGCAAGGAATGGAGATTGAGTCGAAAGGATTCTTTTAATGTTTGGGCTTGGCCGTTTAAAAATAAGCTCGTGGTAGTAGCGATGCTCCCAGGAACGGAATGGTCAGACGAAAATTGGTAGTGGAAATCCTAATTCAAAATCGTAATCGTAGGAACAGAGGTCTGAGACTTCTTCGCGTCAATTGTAATGCTCTCGTTTATTTGAACTGATCCCGTTCCGTTGGTCGTATCCTTCGATGGAACATAGACCGAATAATTTCCCTTTTTCAATCCGCCAAATTGATACACGCCATCTCCGCCCGTTCTTGTTGTTTCTCCATAGACTTTATTATCGCCATAAACAAGAAAGACTTTTTCGTCCACCGCATTGATAGCGTTTTGAGACGATTCATTTTTCCCTTGATTAATGACATTAAATTCAAATGGGCTGCTCACTTCATCCGCATCTGTCGCTGCACCGAAATTCAAATTCGTGACGGTAATCACATCCACATTTAAGTCTAACCAGAAATAAACTGAGGCCGCTGCATTTACGGCATCAAAAGTTGCCTGTGCGATTTCAACGTTGGAATCACTGTAATTGAAGCTCACCTCTATTCCGGTACGGCCACTAAGGCCCGGGTCAGATGGATTAATCCATGTGGGGTTATCGTAATAAATATAATATTGTGGCAAGGAGGTTGGATTATTTAAAATCCAGTATTCACCATGTTCAACCTCATCGCCATTTGTGAAAAAAATTTCTGTTATTTCTGCCTGCGAATATTCATGATCCCGGCTCATCACCGCACCGCTTATCGACGATGTTCCGCCGGGGCCTTCTCCTTTGTTACATGAAATAATTAAAATCAAAATAAAGGTAAAATAGAGAACCTTGTTCATAGGATTAGTTGTGAATGAGTTTTTCTCTCCCGACGACTTCTTTTCCGTCATAAATATGGAGCGCATAAGCTCCTTTTGCCAGACTACTGATGTCAGTTTTTGTTAGCAAACGGTCTTCCAGTGTACCGCTGGAAACCTGATTTCCGAGAATGTCGTAAATAATAAAATGTCCGTTTTCCAATGGTTGACTCATCTGTATAGTCAATTCGGAATTTGTTGGATTCGGATAAAT
>CAZCAD010000306.1:0-4481 GCA_964496525.1 uncultured Flavobacteriales bacterium
GCGCACCATAAGTCGCATTGGATGAAGAGATTAATAATGTTGTGGTAAAAATTAGAAAAACGCCCAGGAACCTGTTCATGCCCTTTTTTTGAGAGCAAAAAGAATGAGTTTTTTTGTCAGATGAAGCAATTTTGATGTTAATAGCATCGCTATTGGCAGATAAATTGCTGAAATATGGCGAGAAAAGACAACTTTTTGGGTCAATTGAAAGGTCATGAACGGGTTCTAAGAGCAGTCCGAATAGCTTTTTAATGTGCTTCATTTAGATCGGGGTTTCAGTAAATATAATAAACTGAAATTATAAGCCGCTAAAAATCTCACATCATGTCGAATTCTTGGCCGTCTTTTAGTTCTCCCATGATCTTGGACTGAAGTTTTTTGAAATCATACAGGTCTTGGTCGAGCATGTGAGTAGGGGAGATATTCTTCAAAGCGGCAAACATTATTTCGGTTCGCCCCGGATATTTTTCCTCCCAAACAGTCAACATTTTTTTGCCAACCTGCCTTTGAAGGTTTTCCTGCGCGCCGCAGAGATTGCACGGAATAATTGGGTATTCATTTAATTCGGATAATGCAGCTATTTGCGCTTCTTTTACGAACGCAAGGGGTCGCAGAACAACAAAGCGATCATCATTTGTTTTGTACTTGGCGGGCATTGTCTCAATCTTCCCTGCGAAAAACAGATTCAGAAAGAAGGTTTCAATAATGTCTTCTCTATGATGTCCCAAACAAATCTTATTACAACCCAGTCGCTCGGCCGCTTCGTACAGTGTGCCTCTCCTCAGGCGCGAACACAAAAAGCAGGTCGTTTTTCCTTCCGGAACTTTCTCCTTGACGATGCTGTAAGTATCTCTTTCAACAATTTCGAAAGGAATGTTTCGCTCAGATAGGTAGGTTGGAAGAACCTCTTCAGGAAATCCGGGTTGTTTCTGGTCGAGATTAACAGCAATCAATTCGAAATTGAAAACACTGGCCTTTTGAATTTGCAAAAGAATATCTAATAAGGTATAGCTGTCTTTTCCTCCGGAAATACAAACCATGAGCTTATCCCCATCCTCGATCATGTTGTAATCGTTGATAGCATTCCAAACCGATTTCTTGATCTTCCGATTCAGTTTTTCGAGCTCCTTTTTTCGCTCGTCCTCACTCAATATTATATTTTCCGTCGCTACTGCTTGCATTGGGTGCTCAAAGGTAGTAATTGCAATGACTTTTCATTCATTTTGACGCCAGGGAGATGGGTGGAATGGGGGAGTGAATCACGAAAATGATCGAAGTCCTTGTATTTGAAAAAAATGGAATCTTTGACTGGGGTTTTTGTATGTCCGAAGTTTGGTCAATGTATTTACAGCCAATTCGCGAGGATTCAAGAGTTGTTTTTTCGGGCTGTTTTTTTTACAGAAAATACTACGTATCGTGGAAATTATGGTATTTGCTTTTTCAGTATTTAAACCTAAAACGATTGGTTTTATCACAGGCAGCCGTTCTGTGAGTGAAATTATTTTGTACATTAAAGGGCTTAAAAAATTAATTATTGAATAGAAACTGAGTGAACTAACATATCGACAATTGTAGTGTAGAACTATAGTTTTTGCTTCGAAAAACTGTCAACTTTCATTTCGCTTGAATTTATAGTAGTCGCACCCCGAACGGGGTGGGGTTGCTTATTTGAGCGAAAGGGTATGACAGTACCTTCGAAGCAGGGTAGGTCAATTTCCACCCTCTTTTTATTCTAAAACCCAACAAAAACCTAAAAAATTATGCAATTCGTTATGAAAGGTCTGGTGATTCTTGTCACCAATATTATTTGTGTACAGAGTTTCGGACAAATTACCTATGCCAACCGAGAATGGGTTGAAAACTCACCTACCGTTGTTGATACGATTTATCATACCGCGAGTGCTGCTCGAAAAGGCATATTTGTAGTGACCGGAAACCATGTGGACACCACAGGAAATGTAGATGTGATGACCATAGCATATTTACCCAATGGAGACAGTTTATGGACTCGATATTACGACGGTGATGCCGGTCTGGAAGACTACGGTGTTGATGTTGAAATAGATAATAACGGGGATGTAATTGTTGTGGCTACCGCTCAAACTATATCAGGTGGCTATGATTATGCCATTCTGAAATATGAAAAGTTAACCGGCAATCTTCTTTGGAGTTATGTTTGGGACGGTGTTGGGAATGCGATAGATATACCGGCTGATGTGAGTTTGGACAATGCCGGAAGAGTTTATGTTGCAGGTGGAACAGAGGCAACAGATGGATTCTCTGATTATGGAATTCTAAAACTAACAAGTTCCGGAACCTTGATTTGGGATCAGTATTACGACTTTGCCGATCTACACGATGCGGCGATAAGGATTAAAGGGAAAAATGGCCCGGCCAGAGTAACGGGGCTTTCGGCAGAAGCACCGGGAGATTGGGATATTGCGAGCCTTCGTTTAAACAAAAATACAGGAGTAATTGAAGCTACTCACCGAAAGGATTTTTCAGGTGCTACGATGGTAGAGGCCAGGGGGATGGCTACGGATAGTTTGGAAAACCTTTATATCACGGGATATGCAGAAGTCTCGGGTAATAAGAATATTCAAACCATAAAACTGGATTCTATCCTTAATGAAGTCTGGACAAGAGAGTATCAGGGCGCGTTTGAGGATATTGGCAATGACATTGGTGTAGATAGTGATGGAAACGTTTATGTAACCGGATACAGCGAGAAGGTTATTGGAAAACCACAGGCCATAACAATTAAATACTCAAGTGATGGGGATACCCTATGGACACGGCTTCTAGGTAATTATGTTACGAAAGACGGAGTGAAAGCACGGAAAATGACGGTTCAACCAGATGGTACTTCTTACATTACCGGATCGGTAGAAAACGATCTAAATGCATATAGCTTCTTTTCTTATTCATCGCTCGGTGAATTACGTGTTGTAAGAGAATTTGAAGCAGATACTTTGAATGCTGATGCTTTTTCGATAAGTGTCGATGGTGATGATGTGTACATTACAGGATTCACAGACATTGATACACGAAGGATGACTTCTGTCAAATACTCACTTCACGACAGAGATACCGCCTTAGTATATGACGCTACTTACGGTACGCCGGTACACACCGAACGAGAATTAATCGTGCGCGTTGAACCTGATTTGATTAATGCAGAACAGGTTGATCAACTCGATTTCGAGTATTGGGATCTCGAAGAGATTTTCGATTCTTCCTTTGTTTCAAATCTTCATAGGGCCCTTGAAGACCCTTGTCAAAGTGAGCACTGTCCAGTAACGGTTTACCGTATTTTTAAACAGATGAAAACGACCGATACCGTGAGCATATCTCGACTTGGGGATGAGGTAAAAATTCCAGAATTTTGGGCAACTTTTGTGTTTGAATTTCCAGAAGGCGTTGATGTTACTAACTGCTCAAACGAGATTATGGCATTATTCCCACAGATAAAATATTCGACTTACAATCTTATTGGCCACCACGATGACATACCGAATGATCCATTATATGATCCTGAGCAAATTTCATTACATCCCGACTTATTCTATCCCGAAGGCAATATCAATATTGAACCGGCATGGGACATAGAAACAGGGAAAAGGCATATTAAAATTGGGATAGTAGATGCTGATAGGGTTCAATGGAATCATGAGGATTTTGGCGACGGAACACCAACAGGAACTAAAGTAGATGGTTGGGATTTTCTTTTGGGTATTGATCTTTATACTGCGCCCCCGGCTGTACCGGTAAATGCTCATGGAACTCAAGTAATGGGAATCGTTGGTGCAATCAGGAATAATTCTACTGGAATAGCCGGAATTTCAGGTGGCAGTTACGAGTTCGGCGCAGACTTGGACAGTTCAGGTTGTGCCCTGTTCGGAATGACAATAACGTTCAAAGATAGCCTGCCAATTATCGATTACATTGCTGATGCAATCATTGGTTCATCACTTGATACGGGTCTTTATGGGTTTGGTCTGCACATAATGAACTGTAGTTGGGGAGTTTCTCAAGTAGACCCAACTTGGTTCCTTGACACGAATATTGTTCTGTTGCGAGAGGCGGTTCATTTTGCGAATCGACTTAAGGTAACCATCTGTGCATCAAGAGGGAATAGTGGCTTACTTCAGGATGCAGGAAATCCTCACGATAATTACCCGGGAGTTATAGATGACGACTGGGTGATATGCGTTGGTGGCACCGGAAGCGATGGGATGTATCATGATGGTGTAGGTCCATTGGAGTATGGAATCAAAATGTCACGAGGTTACGAAATTGACGTTTCTGCAGCCTCGGGCGGAACACACAACTGGACTACTCGGCCTACGAATGACTATAATGTTTTTAGTGGTACTTCCGCGTCTACTCCACATGCCACGGGCACCGCCGGCTTGTTACTTAGTTATCTTAATGCGGTTGGCCCCGGCTATGATAATTTGGCTCCTGAAGACGTAGAGTTT
>CAZCAD010000306.1:4491-4740 GCA_964496525.1 uncultured Flavobacteriales bacterium
CCCCCTTGGAGTGGAAAAACCACTACGATATTAGAGTTTATTTTACAGCTTACAGCGGTTGATACCGATTTACCCGGTGTTGATTCTCTCACAGGATATGGTCTTATTGATGCAGGAGCGGCCCTCTACCAAGTACACAAGGACAAATACGTATTATCGCATTACGGAAGCGATGCCTTTCCTTTTATCGCTTCACTATCACCTTACTCCACTGGTGATACAGTTACGTTGTCCGAGAGGTATCAAAAT
>CAZCAD010000307.1:0-4731 GCA_964496525.1 uncultured Flavobacteriales bacterium
CGTTTGAGCTAATGATTGACTGCAATATAATGTAACCATTGAAATGAGTGTGAAGCGTTGAGCAGTTTTCATAATTTTACAATTTTAAATTTTAATGGGGTATGTTTATTCCATAATTGATTTTAGATTTAACTAGTAAATCAAAGTTAAAGTTAGGAAAAAAACACCCTCTACGGAATAGAAAAATAAACGCGAACCTACGACTCAGAGTTTTGGGGTCTGTGCTTTTCGACTGGATCGGCTTGCAACGATATTTTTATAACTTTACTGATCTTCGATTTGAATAATAAATAAGATGCTGGACATAAACGGAAAATCACTTTTAATTACGGGCGGAACGGGTTCTCTCGGCCAGGCTTTGTGCAAACGAATTCTGGAAGACTTTCCAAAAATACGAAGGCTTGTTATTTTTTCTCGGGACGAACAAAAGCAGTTTCGAATGGCACAGACTTTTCCGCAGAGCGAATATCCGGCCTTACGTTATTTTATTGGTGATGTCCGAGATGAGAAAAGACTAAAGCGAGCATTTAAGGAAGTTGACTATGTCATACATTCAGCTGCAATGAAACATGTTCATCTGGCAGAATACAATCCGATGGAATGTGTCAAAACCAACGTGATGGGAGCCGAGAACGTGATCAATGCGGCTTTGGAAAGCGAAGTAAGTCGTGTTGTCGCATTATCTACTGATAAAGCTGCAGCACCAATCAATCTGTACGGAGCAACTAAGCTCGTGTCGGATAAGTTGTTCGTGGCAGCAAACAATATTAGGGGAGAAAATCCAATAAAATTCTCTGTCGTGCGATATGGAAATGTAATGGGTTCCAATGGCTCAGTGATTCCATTCTTTATTGAAAAGCGGAAAGACGGGTTTTTACCAATCACAGATAAAACCATG
This sequence comes from uncultured Flavobacteriales bacterium, assembly GCA_964496525.1. Lineage (GTDB taxonomy): Bacteria > Bacteroidota > Bacteroidia > Flavobacteriales_D > Crocinitomicaceae > JAKSBJ01. Next base: position 899 of record CAZCAD010000307.1, read on the forward strand.
ACGAGATTTAATATTTCTCTGGACGCAGGTGTTGATATGGTTTTGCATGCGCTCGAAAACGCCTGGGGAGGTGAGATATTTGTTCCTAAAATTGCGTCCTACAAAATTACGGATGTAGCCAAAGCTATCGCGCCCGATATTGAACATCGTGAAGTCGGAATTCGTCCCGGAGAAAAAATTCATGAGGAAATGATTACTACTTCCGATTCGTTTTATACCTACGATTTGGGCACCTATTACGCAATTATTCCTTCTGTACCGAACTGGGATGTAGAAGAATTCAAAAAATCTATGGAGGCAAAATCCGTTGCCAAAGGATTCACCTATAATTCCGGAGATAATGACGATTGGGAAACACCGGAAACTTTGAGGGAGCTAATAAAAGAGCACGTTGACCCTGCATTCGATTAAGGTTGATGGCGGAATATAAAATTCCATACGGAAGGCAAAGCATCGATCAGAAAGATATAGATGCCGTTGTCGAAACCCTAAAATCAGATTTTCTCACACAGGGTCCCAGAATCCAAGAATTTGAAAAGGCTTTTGCAGATTATGTCGGATCAAAATATGCAGTGGCCGTCAGTAATGCGACTGCCGGTTTGCACTTATCCGTCATGTCTCTTGACTTGAAAAGGGGTGATCGAATGATTACAACTCCAATTACTTTCGCTGCGAGTTCAAACTGCGCGCGGTATGTTGGAGCTGAGGTTTGGTTTGCCGACATCGATCCAGACACTTATTTATTGGACATTGATTCCGTTGAAAAGTTGATTCTTTCAAAACCAAGCGGTTTTTTTAAAGGGATTATTCCTGTAGATTTTGCGGGCTTGCCCGTTAATATAGAAGCTTTCAGAGTCCTGGCAGATGAGTATGGTTTGTGGATAATTGAAGATGCCTGCCATGCACCGGGGTCATGGTTTACTGATTCGAATGGGGATCAACAAAAAACCGGAAATGGTCATTTCGCGAATCTCAGTATTTTTTCTTTTCATCCGGTAAAACACATAGCTTGTGGTGAAGGAGGGATGATTACGACAAATTCACTCGAACTGCGCGAAAGACTGACTACTCTCAGAACGCATGGTATTTCAAAGTCAAACATGAGGAAAAACGATGGAGGTTGGTACTACGAAATGCAAGAGTTGGGTTTCAATTATCGACTAACGGATTTACAGTGCTCTTTGGGGATATCCCAGCTCGCGAAAAACGATGCCGGTGTTCAAAAGCGAAATGAAATAGCTGCTAAATATAAGGCAGCCCTTGAAGGTAAAGTAAAATTTCAAGCTCTGCCGGATGCTAGATTAAATGCTCATCACCTTTTCGTTATTGAGATAGAGAATAGAAAAGAACTTTATGATTTTCTTAGAGAGTCCGGAATTTTGGCTCAAATCCATTATATTCCTGTTCATACTTTGCCTTATTATGCTGATATTGGCTACGAAGGTGCTGATTTGCAAAATTCAGAAGCTTTCTACGGAAGGTGCATTTCGCTACCAATGTTTCCTACGCTGACGAATGAAGAGATCGCCTACGTGATTGATAAAGTTTTGGAATTTGTAAAATGACAGAGAGATTAGCCATCGGAAGCGCCCAATTTGGATTGGATTACGGCATCAGTAATGAGTCAGGAATCGTTCCGGTTAATCACGTCGGTGCAATTCTAAACTGGGGAATGCTCGAGGGGGTAAGGACCATTGATACCGCCAAAGCATATGGATCGAGTGAGTTTACTCTGGGACAGTTCGATTTGTTCGGCTTTGATATAATCACAAAGATTTCTGATTTTGAAGCGATAAATGAGGCCGTGGATGATTCACTCCAAAAACTAAAAGTCCCTCAACTTTATGGCCTGCTCGCTCACGATTTTTCATACTTAGAGAGGGATGTAGACAGGTTTGACGCGCTAAAAGCAATGCGGGAGAACGAGAAGGTTAAGAAGATTGGCTTTTCAATTAACAAGCTAAGCGATTTGGAATTTTTATTTGAGAATGATCTGGACTTTGACCTGATCCAGCTACCATACAATCTCTTTGATCGAAGATTCGAGGATCATTTTCAAATGCTTGAATCAAAAGGAATCGAAATTCATGTCAGGAGCGTTTTTTTGCAAGGTTTGTTTTTTCTTTCACCTGATAAGTTGCCTGACTATCTTTCCCCGCTTGCCACAAAGCTCAGAGAGTTGGAAGAACTGTCTGTTGATAATGGATTGTCAAAATTAATTTTGTCTTTAAATTATGTCCTGTCGAACCCTTATATTAGTAAGGTTATTATTGGAGTAACAAATCTTTCTGAATTTGAGGAAAACCTTAATGCCACAAGAAAGTTGGAGGAGGTTCAACATGTCAAATCGCAACTTGACTTGTTGAGGCATGATGATGAAGATTATGTACTACCGATGAATTGGAAATAGTAATGAGTGAACTTTTCAGCTTAGAAAACAAGATAGCCATCGTTACCGGCGGTTATGGACATTTGGGAACAGAAATGTGCCGTGTACTTAAGGAACATGGTGCAAATGTCTATGTAGCCGGTAGGGACGAGATAAAGTTTTCTGAGAAATTCGGAACCGATTCGGACATGCAGTTTCTCCAATTAGATATCGCTGATGCTGCTTCAATCGATGCTGCTTTTTCTAGAGTTGCGGAAAACCACGGAGGAATAGATATTCTGGTAAACAATGCTTATTATGGCGCTGCTAATCATCCTGAACGAATGACTCAAGAAGAGTGGGATAAAGGAATTCAAGGAGGTTTAAGTTCAGCCTTCGCATGCATTCAGGCTGTGAGTGAATATATGAAAAGTAATGGAGGAAAGATAATAAACATTGCCTCCATGTATGGAGTTACGGTTCCCGATTTTGGGATTTATGAAGGGAGAGAAGAGATGCTTAATCCTCCAAATTATGGAGTGGCTAAAGCCGGTCTCCTGCACTTAACCAAATACTACGCGAAGGCTCTGGCGAGATACAAAATTAACGTAAATGCTATTTCTCCCGGCGCATTTCCTTCAGGAATTGTTCAGCAAGATCATGTATTTGTTGAGCGATTAGAAGATAAAACACCGCTCGGTCGGATCGGAGAGCCTGAAGATCTTTCCGGCGTTCTGCTGTTGTTGTCGAGTTCGGCTTCAGATTACATAACGGGACAAAACATCGTGGTCGATGGTGGTTGGACAGTTTGATTCGGTGAGAATTGGTGCGATCATTCAGGCCAGAATGGGCTCGAACAGACTACCGAACAAAGTTCTGATGAAACTACCGGCCGACGGGTCCAAAACAATTCTAGATCATATTATTTCCCGAGTGCCTTCAGGCGTGAAAGTCGTTGTTGCCACAAGTACAAATCACAATGATGATGCAATTGTTGAGAAATATCAAAATCATTTTAGAGGCAGTGAGGATGATGTCTTGAATCGATATTATCAGTGTGCGGCAGAGAATAAATTCGAGCACATCATTCGCCTGACTGCAGATAATCCGGCTATTGATCAAGAAATCCTGAGCGAGACAATTGAAAATCATTTGGCTTCAAACGCTGATTTCACTTATACTACCGGACTGCCATTGGGAACCAATTTTGAAATCATCGGCTTTTCTGCTATCGAAAAAGCGAATAAAGAAGCAACCCTGGATTCAGACCGAGAGCACGTCACCTCCTACATTCGCAATAATGTGGATCACTTTTCACTGAACAAGATTCCATTTGACAGTTTTGAAGAGATTCGATTGACCGTTGATTATCAAACAGATTTCGATGCGCTAAGTACCATTTTTGAATTGTTGGGGGATTCCTTTTCTCTCCGAGAGGTGAGTCAGTTAATACTTGACAAACCTT
>CAZCAD010000308.1:0-4720 GCA_964496525.1 uncultured Flavobacteriales bacterium
AACGTTCTTTAGGAATTGCAAGGGGGAAAGATGATAAAGTTGATGCAAAAAGAATCGCACTTTATGGATACAGGCTCAGAGATGAACTGGAACCATACAAAATGCCAACAAAAACAATAAATACACTCAAGAGTCTACTTTCTTTAAGAGACCGATTAGTGAAACAAAATAGTGGGCATAAAGCTTCTTTAAAGGAACAAAAACGAGTTTTGGCAGCAAAAGAAAATAAAATTTTATTTCAAACACAAGAACGAACAATAAGCTACTTATCCAAACAGATAAAAGCCATAGATAGAGAAATCCAGCTAATTATCTCCAGCGAAGAAGAGCTCAAAGAGATGTATGATTTAATCATCAGCATCAAAGGTGTTGGACCTCAAATAACCCTATACATGATCGTTTATACAAATGCATTTACAAAATTTGACAACGCACGAAAGTTTTCTTCGTATTGTGGTATAGCTCCATTCCCTAACTCGTCAGGAACCAGTATAAGAGGCAAAAACAGGGTGAACCATATGGCCAATAAAAAAATTAAGTCACTTCTGGAGCTTGGAGCAAGATCAGCCATTCAATGTTCTGCTGAAATGAGAATCTATTACCTCAATCGAGTCGAAAAAGGCAAAAACAAAACAAGCACTCTTAACATCATTAGGAATAAATTAGTTGCCAGGATCTTTGCTGTTATTGAGAGAAAAACACCTTACGTTGAGGTGTTGAAATATGCAGCATAAGGTAATTGAAAAAAAAATCAAATTTTATTTGTTTTTACCATAGAATACAGGCAGGGAAAAAGGACAAAACAACAAGCCAAAATGTATAGGTTATTTCGTTACAAACCCTTAGATCCAATTTTCGGCGGGCGAATCACCAAATAAACTCCGGCAAAGATCAACAGGGAACTCAGCACCTTTGTCAGCGTAAAATCACCGGTATAATCTTCTTTACCAAGGATGAAGAATAGATATATAAAAAGAGTCGCCAGAACCGGTTGCAAATAAATATAGACCGCTGCAACATAAGCACTCAATTTCTTCATAGAGAAAATGTTGAGTAGATAGGGCACAAATGTCACACCAATAATCACGAACAAAAATCGCCAGGTTTTATCAAAATCAAAACCATCCCAATTGACAGTGGCGGCCTCCGGAACGGTGTATGGCCACAGACATACGTAAATCAGGCCAAATCCAAAAACCCAACTAATTACTGTTATCGGTTTATATTTTGCCATTAATGGTTTTACCAATATCAAGTAGAAGGAATAGCAGATCGCATTTAGGAAGATGAATATATCACCGAGCCCTGTAGCAAAGCTTTCTTCAGAATTTAATAAGGTTAACATTATAGAGCCCGCAGCACCAATCAGAACCCCAAGCCATTGAAAGGGGACGACTTTCTGCTTAAGTAATACGGCGGATAAGACAAGAACCAAGATTGGCGTTGTGGTCATAATAACGGGAGCGTTAATCGGTGAAGTCAACATGAGGCCATTGAAAAACAATAGCTGATTGCAGGCTACTCCAAATAATCCGCAAATTGCAAGACGTCCGATGTCCGATTTATTGACCCTTTCGTAATAGAAAAAAAGATAAATGAGCCAAAACAAAACCGATGCACCGAAAACCCTGAAGAAAATGAATCCATTCGGACCAATAGTGTCAGGCATTAAGCCCTTTGCCACAACGTAATTTGCCCCGTAAGCCAGATTTGCACCAAATAGCGCTAAATGAGATTTAGCCTGATCATTCAAAGGACGGCGTGAATTCGTTCCAGCGCAGCGGCCACATTTTTTTTGGAGTTTCCAATAAATATTTCCTCATCGATAATGAGTACCGGCCGACGAAGAAAAGTATATTCTTCAAGAATGTATTGGCGATACTCTTTTTCGCCTAATTTCTTTTCATTCAATCCCCAGGCCCGATATTTCAATGCAAGTCGCGAAAACAAAATTTCGGCCGAACCCGCCATTCTGATCATTTGGTCAATTTGGTCTGCGCTAATTGCCTCCATTTTAATGTCTTGAAGTTCATAGGAGTCATCAGCATTCCATTCCTTCAAAATTCGCTGGCAAGTCGTACAGTTAGGCAAATGGTAGATTTTTTTCATACTGCAATAATAACGATCTTTTTATTCTTACCTTCGATAGTTCAATTCGTTAATTATCAAAGATTAACCATTGATTAAGCCGACGAGAAATATACTATGTTTTGCATCATTTGTACTTTTCCTTTCATCGGCCGGACTCGCCCAAAACCCGGAGAATCCGGATCTCCTGTTTAAGGAACTTGCCAAATGTAATTCCAGCGTTGATTCGCTCGATGTTCTGTTGAGAATATCCGATGCCCTTTTTGATCGAGATCCGGAATATTGTCTTGAAATTACCGATTTCACTCAGCGGTTGGCCAAACGAATCGGCGACACCAAAAGCTTGATCGAAAGCAGCAATAAACTCGCGATGATTCAAAAGGATTTGGGCTTTATGAATCTCGCCCAAAAGACGATTACTGACAATGTTATTCGGGTCCGGGAAAAAGGCGATAATGATTCCAAGGGTGAGACCATGCTCATTTCTGGTCATATACTTTTCGAGATTGAAGACTACTCTCAGGCCAGGGCGGAGTACCAGAGCGCTTTGAACTACTTCAGATCCGCCAAGGACACGATGGGAATGGCACATTCTTATCTCGGTATGGGAAGTGTGGAAAGCGCCGCCTCAAATGAAAGTATTGCGATGAGCTATTACGAAAAAGCTGAAGCAGTCTGGTCACATGAACAACGGACAACAAGAGCAGAACTGTGGACTAAAATGGGCGCAACGTATGTCCATTTGGGCAAGTATGATTTGGCCGAAAAATTCCTTCATAAATCCTTAGCTTTCTATCAGAAGAATGGTGAAGCATCCGGTCAGGCAGAGGTCAATTATAATTTAGGAGAACTATATAATAAAATGGGGAAAACGGCCGAATCTGAAGGAGCTTTCCACGATTGCATTGACATTGGCAAGAGGCGGAATAATCCAAAAAACGTTCTCATGGGATATGACGGGCTCTATTTATTAAATAAGTCAGTCGGCAAACACCAACAAGCTTTAATATATTATGAAAAGTACGTAGAACTTGAGAGACAAATAGACTCGGATGATTTGGAAGTCAAGGAAGGACTTGAAAAGTATTATATGGAGGATTCGAATCTTGGTAGTGCGACTTATCAGAACAAGATGTACGCTAATCAAATGGGAGGTTCTGAAACCCGAATGCTTTGGGTGGTTCTAATAATCGCAGGAATCTTGCTGTCTTTGCTCCTGGTTATTTTCGTGAACATCCGCAAGAAGAACCGTATCCTGCAGTCGCAAAAAGAATCGATAGAAAGTAAAAATGATGAGATTGATGTATCACTTCGTGAAAAAGATTTGCTGCTAAAAGAAGTTCATCATCGTGTCAAGAATAATCTGCAAATCATCTCCAGTTTATTAAATCTTCAACGGCACAAAGTCTCAGATGAAGCCACCCTGGAGGTTTTAGGCGAGAGTATTAATCGAATTCAGTCGATCTCACTGATCCATCAAAAGTTTTATCAATCATCAAATTTAGCCAAGGTAGATTTCAAAAACTACTTAACGGATCTAATGGAAAGCCAGAAAAGGCTCTATGGAAATCCGGATAATCCGGTAAGAACAATGGTCATTGGAAAAGCCCATTTCGTTGGACTGGATACAGCCGTTCCATTGGGATTGATTGTGGCCGAGCTAATTACTAACTGTTTCAAACATGCATTTTCATCTCAGCCTAATCCTGAACTGGTGATTCGAATTGAATCAGGAGAGTACCTGATGATTACCGTTAAAGACAATGGAGCCGGATTGCCAAGGGGGTTCAGCGTTAAGAATTCGAATTCGCTTGGAATGGAAATCGTTGAGGCCTTGTCCGAACAGCTCTTTGGACATGTTTCCTATCGCAATGAGGATGGTGCGGTCTTTGTTGTACGAGTCAAAGAAATTAGTCAGCCGGCGTAGGGGATTGAGGCATCTACTACGACCATAGATCAAAGATCTACTTTAATGAAATGAGCCAAAAGCAAAGGGGGTCGCTTAGCAAGATATCTAGCGAATTCGACCTACCTGGCCGGTAGGCAGATCAGGCAAACATAAAAAAATTAATTATCTGATGAAAAAATATTTACTTATTACACTTTTGTGTCCATTTGTGTCTTTTGGCCAAGACCTGGACGAAGACCTGAACGCGGCCAATATTATTATTCCTAAATATTCACTCACAATCAGACCCTATCTTCAACCATCGTTTTTTAGGAGTAAGGCGGAGGTTGTGTCAAATAACTTTGAGTTCGTCAATATAAATGGAGCTGACGTTCGACTGAATTACAGTATAATGGAAGTTTTTACAGTTGGAAGCGGAGTCGGAGTGCATGGATTTAACCTTAGAATGAACAACAATACTTTTTGGCAAGAACTGAATGATGATGACGAAATCGACGATGTAGACTTTTTTGGCCAGCAGGTACTTTTTGTGTCGGTGCCCATCGAGATAGGAATCGCTCCCCGACTTTTCAGAGGGGGCTGGTTCGAGCCAAGATTAACAGTGGGTGTAACACCACATTTTATGGCAAAAAGAGAATTGATTATTGAATTCAACGAAACAACAACTCTCTCGCAAAGTCAAAAAGACAAGATCATCAATAATTTCACGGGGGGCGCACGCGA
>CAZCAD010000309.1:0-4695 GCA_964496525.1 uncultured Flavobacteriales bacterium
ATTTGAAAAAAGCGCTCAACGACCATCGCCACTCCTGTAAAATGGTTTGGTCTGAAATGCCCTTCCATTACCTCATCGAGCCGTCCCAAATCAATTTCATATCCGCTTGTTCCACTTGGGTAAATGTCCCCTACATTTGGCAAATAAACGATATCACATCCGCCTTTTTCAAGCAATTTCAAGTCTCGCTCTTCATTTTGCGGATATTCTGCCAAATCCGAGGCATCGTTGAATTGAGCGGGGTTGATAAAAATACTGGCAACTACAACCTTCGTTTTTGCCCTGCAGGCCGCTAAAAGACTGAGATGTCCTTCATGAATAGCACCCATGGTGGGGACAAATCCAAGACTAAAATCCGGATCACTTTCTCGTGCTTTAGAAAGGGATGAAAGCAGCGGTTTTGAGCTTCTGTGAATTTGCAAGGATTTCGGCTGTTTAAAACGTTTCGTATTCCCCGACAAATCTACGTTTTCAATTGATTTTTAGCCAAATTATTCGTATTTTTGTATTCATTTTAACGGATACACATTTTATGGAAAAGAAAAGAGTCCTATTTATCTCTCAGGAGATCTCACCGTTTCTTACTCAATCCGACATTTCCAATATAGCTAGAAAATTACCCCAGGGGATACAAGAGAGCGGAAAAGAAATTCGGGCGTTTATGCCGCGATTTGGATGCATTAATGAGAGAAGGCACCAATTACACGAAGTTATTCGATTATCAGGGATGAACCTGATCATCAATGATGTGGATCATCCGCTCATCATTAAGGTGGCTTCAGTACCGCAGGCAAAAATTCAAGTCTACTTCATTGACAATGAAGATTTTTTCCAACGGAAAGCCACAACCGAAGATGAAACGGGAGTTCCGTTTGAAGATAACGACGAGCGAGCGATGTTTTTTGGTCGAGGAGTGCTTGAAACAGTAAAAAAATTAGGCTGGAAGCCGGACATTATCCATTGTCATGGATGGATGACCGCTTTAGCACCTTTATATATTAAAAAGTTGTATCAAAATGATCCTCATTTTTCCGATGCAAAAGTTGTCTATTCTGTATATGACAGCGGATTTAACAAAAATTGGGATTCTAACTTTTACCAAAAACTTAAATTTGATGGCTTTGAGGATGCAGATATTGAGTCATTGAAAGATGTTGACTATCTCGCCTTAAATAAGCTGGCAATAGAGGTTTCTGATGGCGTGATTCAAGGAAGTGAAGAAATAGATTCGGAGTTAGCAGAAGCTATCAAACAATCTAGCAATCCTACTTTGGGGTACTATAGTGAAGATTCATGCGTTAAACCAATTGATGAGTTCTATGACCAGATTATTGGAGAACTAGTTGTTGACGAATAGATGGACAAAATAAAAAACGAAATAATCAGCTGGCGGAAGGTTCTAAAACTTTCCGCTACTTTTTTTGGTATCTGCCTGATCTTTGTCGCTTGCAAAAAGGACCAAACGGATATTGGCAATAGCTTGCAGTCAGAATCGCTGGATTTGAAAATGGTTGACACTTTCACCATCATTACTTATTCAGATGAGCTTGACAGTATGGACAGTGATGAGACAAGCAGTAGTTTGCTCGGTGCTTATCTTGATCCGGTTTTTGGCTTGGTTGAATGCGGAATTGTCACGCAACTCTTACTTTCTTCAGTAAATCCGGATTTAGGTGCAAGCGCGACTACGATTGTTGATTCTATTGTTTTAAGTTTCGAGTACTCAAGCATTTTGAAATACGGAAATCTTGATGATATGACGTTCGAGGTTTTTGAGATTACCGATGATTTGATTCGTGATGATCAGACTTATTACACATTCGAAAATCCTACCTTAACGGGCGGAGATCTAATGCTAAGTGGATCAGAAACACAGCTTCCGGACATTTATAATTTCCAAGTAATCGGCACGGATACATTAGATGCTCAGTTAAGATTACATTTAGATCCGTCCTTAGGTGATGCTTTTGTGATTGCGAATGAGGCAGGTGATCTGGCATCCGATGCTACCTTTACTACCTACTTTAGTGGGCTTTACATCAAAGTTGACGGAAGCACTTTAGGTCAGAGCGAAGGATCAGTATTATACTTTAATCTGGAAGATGGGGATTCAAAGTTGACAATGTATTTTGATGATCTCGGAACCCCTGGAGAATACTCTTTCCAAATCAATAGCAAAGCAGCCCGATACAACAAAATCGAGTACGACAGAACAGGAACTGATGTCGAAGCTCTGTTAGCAGACAAAAACTTAGGTGCAAATGAGTTTTATATGCAGGCCGGAGCGATAAGAGCAGTTGTGGAGTTCCCATATATTATGGAATTCAATAAGGATAGTTCCGGGAATGACGACTTTAAAATAATTAACCGTGCCGAATTATTTTTACCGGTTCAAGACTTTGAGCCTGACTACTTTAATCCGTCTGCCAATTTATTTATTGCGCGCATCGTTGATAAAAAACTCTCTGAATTTATTGTAGACAACAATTTTTCGTCTACACTTGGCGTAGGCAATACGGTATCTTACGACAGTGATGATAAAGAATTTCGATTTATTATGACAAGAGAAATTCAGGCCTTGCTTACCGGTGGACAAACGAATGTTGGTTATCGAATCTATTCTCCAAACTTCTTTGCCTCTTCGATTGAACGAATTATCTTTAATGGGCCGGACTCTCCTTTAAAAGAGAGACCGAGATTGGAAATTACGTATACTGATTATTAGAAGTCACTATGTGTGGAATAGTTGGATATATTGGAGATAAAAAAGCTTATCCTATAATTATTAAAGGACTAAGCAGGCTTGAATATCGCGGTTATGACAGTGCAGGAATTGCTTTGCTCGAAGCCGACGAAAATCTGACCGTATATAAAAGACAAGGTAAAGTTCAAGATTTAATTGACTTTGTCGATGAGATGAACCTGGAAGGAACTGTCGGCATCGGACATACTCGATGGGCAACGCATGGTTTACCAAATGACGTGAATGCACATCCACATTTTAGTGGAGATGGAGAGATCGTATTAATTCATAATGGCATTATTGAAAACTACGATGTAATCAAAAAAGAACTCGTTAAACGGGGGCACAAATTCAAAACCGAAACAGACACGGAAGTTCTCGTTCATCTAATCGAGGAGATAAAAAATAATTCGAAGGTTTCTCTTGAGGAAGCGGTTCGTATGGCCCTAAATGAAGTCCACGGCGCCTATGCAATTGTGGTTTTATCAGTGCATGAGCCAAATAAACTAATCGCTGCAAAGAAAAGTTCTCCGCTTGTTATAGGAATGGGTGAGGATGAATATTATGTAGCCTCAGATGCCACTCCCTTCGTCGAGTACACTAAAAACGTTGTCTATCTGGAGGATGAGCAAATTGCCATCATTGATCGACACAACGGTCTGCGAATAATCAGTATTAGTAACAAAGAGATTTCTCCTTATGTTCAAGAACTCGAAATGCAATTAGAAGAGCTGGAAAAAGGAGGTTATGACCATTTCATGTTAAAGGAAATTTATGAACAACCCCGTGCTGTTCATGATAGTTTCAGAGGTCGTTTGAATGCTAAAGAAGGATGGATTGCCTTAGGAGGTATTCGGGATTATGTGGATCAAATTGCCAATGCGGATAGAATCATTATTATCGCCTGTGGAACATCCTGGCATGCGGGTCTGGTTGGTGAATACTATATAGAAGATTTGGCAAGAATACCGGTTGAAGTTGAATATGCGTCGGAATTCAGATACCGGAACCCCATCATCAGAAAAAATGATATTGTAATTGCAATTTCACAATCAGGTGAAACCGCCGATACGCTCGCAGCTTTAAAAATGGCGAAGGAGCAGGGCGCAATACTTTTAGGGATTGTGAATGTTGTCGGATCAACGATCTCCAGGGTTACGGATGCTGGCTCATATACTCATGCAGGGCCTGAGATCGGGGTTGCGTCTACCAAGGCATTTACAACTCAGGTTACCTTGCTCGCAATGTTGGCGATGTTGCTGGCCAAGAAAAGAAATACGGTAACGGAAGCTCGCTTTAAGAATCTTTTAAAAGAAATGGAGACCCTTCCATCTAAAATTGAGAAGCTATTAGAGAGCGACGACTATATCAAAGGGATTGCAGAAATCTATAAAGCTGCTCAGAATGCGCTATACTTAGGGAGAGGAAGTTCGTTTCCTATTGCATTGGAGGGAGCGTTAAAGCTGAAAGAAATATCTTACATCCATGCAGAGGGATATCCTGCAGCTGAGATGAAGCACGGGCCAATTGCCCTAATCGACGAAAATATGCCTGTATTTGTTATTGCCACCAAAGGCGAAAACTATGAAAAGGTAGTAAGTAATATTCAGGAAGTTAAAGCTAGAAAAGGAAAGCTCATTGCGATTGTTACAAAAGGGGACACCAAGGTAAAAGAATTAGCCGATCATTACATTGAAATTCCTGATGCCGATGAAATGATCGTTCCAATTTTGGCTACAATTCCTTGGCAATTAATCTCATATCATGTAGCGGTTATGAGGGGATGTAATGTGGATCAGCCAAGAAATTTAGCTAAATCAGTTACCGTTGAATAAATTGAATAATATTTAATTTGTATATCGAAGTTGATAATGATATTTTAGCTAGCGTGATTGACGCTCTGTTTGGTGTCAAACCACAGCTTTCTTCAAATATCGAAAAAGCTTATTTTT
>CAZCAD010000310.1:0-4661 GCA_964496525.1 uncultured Flavobacteriales bacterium
CATAGCCTATAATTGTTAATAAAAAGATGTTGGAAAAATGCCACCTTTCGCGTTTTCATGCGTCTGTTTATTAGCTTAAATTTTCGTAAATTGCAATGCTGGTCTGCAGACTTGGCCTGTGAATAAAAATGAGGATTACTGCAATCGTCACATTTTTGATGATTATTCTTCTTGCTATTCCCTATACTGGCAGGACGCAAACCCCTTGTGTTTATTTAGCAGAAGATATTCTCCCGGGAGTTGCCTTTTCTAATCCAACTCAGTTCACCGAATATGCCGGAGATTTGTATTTTTCTGCTGACGACGGTGTTATTGGAATAGAAGTTTGGAAATGGGATGGATTGGATGCAACTCTTGCCGCTGATGTTCGACCCGGATTTTTTAGCAGTGCACCCAAGGGATTTACTGTTTATGATGGAAATCTTTATTTCTCAGCGAATGATGGAGTGAACGGAGTGGAGCTTTACAGATGGGACGGCACTACGGCGACCTTAGCAGCAGACATCAATCCGGGTGCTTTTCATGCTTATCCTAACAATCTTACCCTTTTTGACGGTGACCTGTATTTTACTGCCGATAATGGAATAAACGGAAGTGAACCCTATCGATTTGACGGCACGACTGCCAGTCTCGCTTATGATGTTTATCCCGGAATTGGAGGCTCAAATATTTTGGAAATGGTAGTGCACGGTACCGAACTCTGTTTTATAGGTGATGATGGAGTAAATGGAAAAGAACCGTGGGCCTGGAATGGAGCAACAGCTACTTTTCTTGCAGACATTCGCCCTGGAATAAGTGGCTCTGGAGCGCAAGACCTGCACTCCTATGGAAGTGAACTGGTTTTCAGAGCGGACAATGGATCCAATGGTATGGAGCTTTGGGGATATGATGGCTCAACTGTTTATATGATTATGGACATTAATCCGGGAGCGGTAAATGGAAATCCCTGGGAGCTTACTGAATCAGGTGGCTATTTATATTTTAGAGCACTTGATGGTGTCTGGGGTATGGAGCTTTGGAGATATGACGGCGTCGCTCCATATCTTGTTGAGGACCTTATGGTCGGAGGCCCACACCCTATTAGCGGGGCTCCAACCAATTTGACAGACGTTGATGGTTATCTCTACTTCATTGCAGACAACGGAACGGATGGTTATGAATTGTATCGTCACGATGGTACAAGTTATATCTATGCGGATATGAACCCCGGCTCCGGTGATTGTGATGCGAATAACTTCATTGGCTCCGGAACGGACGTTTATTTTACAGCTACCGACGGTGTAGTTGGAATAGAAGTTTGGTGGTGGGATGGTTCAAGCATCATCTTGGGTGAAGATATTAAACCGGGACCGGCGGGCTCATCTCCGAATACGCTGATATGGTTCGGACCGGATGACATTATTTTTAACGCCGATGATGGTCTTGTTGGAAACGAATTATGGGATTGGCCAATCAATATTGATGTAGGGTCGTCTATGACAGTTCTCAGTTGTGGAGATTATACAGCACCTTCAGGGGCGGTATACACAGCAATAGGCACATACACCGTTCTCGATACAATACCATCCGTTGCTTATCCGCTTTGTGATAGCGTTATTGACATAACACTGACAATTGCGAATGACGACGCAACTTTTAGTTATTCGACTACCGATTTTTGTACCAATGACATTGATGAAGTTCCTACTGTCGCTGCACCCGGCGGAACATTCGATATTACTCCTTCAGGCATGATCTATAGCACATCAACCGGTGAGCTATTTTTCGATATTTCAACTCCCGGAACTTACACCATTGAATACATAACTGCCGGCGCCTGTCCCGATACGTTCGAAGTGACGATTAATCTCCTTGCAGCGAATGATGCAAATTTTACCTATGAAAATACAGTTTACTGCCTTAGTGATGTTGATCCCTGGCCTCAGGATGTTGAGACTGCAGGAGGTGCTTGGAGTGCAACACCAGGTGGCCTTTTAATTGATCCGGGAACCGGGATCATCAATCTTTCCTCAAGTGCTGAAGGTGTTTACATAATTAAACATGTTACAACCGGAGTTTGTCCTGATTCGCTGACATTTAATTTGACATTGATCAACATGACAACCGATATTACGGTTGTCGGAAATGTTTTCACGGCGGTTGAAACCGGTGCAATGTATCAATGGATGAAATGTGATCCAACCTTCGGGCTGTTACCGATTTGGGGGGCTTATGGCGTGACGTATATTCCACCGACAGATGGTTGTTATGCGGTTGAATTGACTGCGGGAACTTGTATCGACACCTCTGACTGCGAATGTCTTATCTTCTACGGTCTTGATGAAAATCAGCTGGCAATCGATGTCGATTTATTTCCAAATCCTGTCCACAGCATTCTGTCCATCCAACTTGATCAAGCACTGGATGCTGAATTGTACATTACAGACGAAATTGGTCGGGTAGTATTTCACGAGTCATTTAATGGTTATTCAGCCGAAATTGATCTGGGCAATCTGGCTTCGGGCGTATATATCTTTATGCTGACGAATGCAGAGGGGGTGTTCATCGAGAAGCTCGTTAAGGAGTAAATCCATAAAGATTCGCTTAAACCATCAAAAAAAAGACGCCTGTCTCATAGGTATTAAAAGACATACGCAAGATTCTGATCAAATTCTCACAACTCTGGATTGACATGTTGATATAATTCTACTAAATAGATAGATCAGGTATTTTACCCTACCTTCGCCGCACTCAAAAGACCTCGAATGCTGTTAAAATACCTCATTCTGGCAGCAGCGCTGACTTCGATCTCTGCGGTATATGCACAAGTTTATTATGTCGCAGTTGGCGGCTCGTTGACACTTTCAACCACAGAGAGCTCACCGGGTGACATTGAGTTTGCATTCTCAAATGCTCCGGCTAACTCAATTGTTCATGTCAAGCAAGGAGACTACGGTGCCTTAAACCTTGTCATTAGTAACGATAGTGTCAACTTTATTGGATATACATCAGTTCCGGGCGATATTAGTGCTTCTGATATTCCCGATTATGATTCCTTCGATTCTTTAGCGCTCGCTTCCATCTTCCCTTTGATTGATGGAGCTAACCAAGCGGCCGGTGGAACAGGAATTTATTCTCCCGGCAATAAAAACGTGACTTTAAAGAATTTCTTCATTCGAAATTTTCTCGCGGGGCTGACTTTCACCGGAACCAATAATAGGATTGAAAACTGTATTGCTACAAATTTTGGCGATAAATTCAATAGCTATAGCGGAACCGGTTATAATTTCTACGGTGACTATAATACTCTGGAGAATTGTTTTCTTCTAAATGCAGGCGCTCAAGGAATGACCTCCAAAGGCAACGATTGCCTCATCCAAAATTGTCAGGTTTATTCTGACGATACCACGGCATTTGCCCCAACGGACTATTATATACTTGTAACGGCGAATACGAGCACTTCTGAAGGACGGTATAATGTCGTAAACCAGTGCAAAGTTGAGAGAATTGGTGATCTTGCTCATCCGGGCCATGGGCTTTGCCTTACGACTTTTTATACGCATGAATTATGCGCTTCCGGTGGCGGATATTGCTATAACCCAATTTACGCCGATGATTCGGTCGTTGGAAATTTAATTCAAAACTCCACTTCGATTAATATCGGCGAACCTATTCTCCTTCGCGGACCCGGAGTACAAAAAAATGACATCGTAAATGTCACATCTGAATCTTATGGTGGACTTACATTGACATCAGGAGCTTCCTTCAATACCTTCACGAATTGTCATATAAAGGACACCTATTACTATGATATACCATCCTCTTCATCTATCAGCTTCAATGCCGCCGTGGAGTTCTTTGCAAACGGTTGGGCAAATACCGATGACATGAATGTAGCTTACTCAGGCATTGGAACCTACCCTTGGTCGACGATCATCTGCGCAGAAGGGAACGTATTCAGGAATTGCCTCTTTGAAAACGTTTCGGCAGGAATAATGCATAGCTCATACAGCGAGTTTTATGATGACCTCGGAAATCCGGTGGATAGAATTAATCGAAAAATTGTCAAAGACAACAAGTTCGTCAATTGCACATTCGTTGGCAGAGATGACAGTGTCGATGTTTTATTCTACGCTATGCGCGGAAGTCAAGGAAATGAAATGATCAATTGTGTTATTCACGGCTTCGCAGACTGGGAAAGCAGGTACTTTCCAACAAGCATGTCCACGGCAGTGCTGGAATCACATAATATTATCCCTTCGAATTACAAGTACAACCATTGCAATTTCTACAATAATGGGTTTGACACTTCAGTCGTAAGCATCGGAACGTTAGCAGGTCCTATTGCGACGGTATTAATTGGATTCAATGATTCGCTCTCCGGTGAGTTCATCAATTGTAATTTGGACGATCCCGGATTTGTGAACTCCTCAGCAGGCGACTATCGAATTCAAGATTGTGCAACATGTGGCACCAAAGACCGGGGATTAAACGAATCAGATATGATCGCACTTGGGTATGGAGATCTGACATTCGATCTTGACAATTTATTCAGACCGTGTCAGAACATTTATGACATTGGAGCTTTTGAATTTCAGGATTGCGCTATTCTTTCGGAAATGGAACATGCGTTAAGCGGTATAACTATCTATCCGAACCCATCTCATGGAACCATTTTTATT
>CAZCAD010000311.1:0-4632 GCA_964496525.1 uncultured Flavobacteriales bacterium
ATGATTTTACAATTCCGGTTGGCGGCACCTGGACGATTGATCGAATTACAGTTAACGGTTTCAGAAATGATGCCGGTGGTGGATTTACAATGGTAAACATGACCGTTGAATTATTAGCTGATGCCGCTGGAGCTCCAGCAACATCTGCAATTTCTACAGAAGATATCGTGGTTTCTGTAGCTGAACCTTTTACTGAAGGACCGGTTGTTTTGGACATTACGGATGCGATAATGACCGAAGGAACATATTGGGTAAGCACATGGGGTGATGCTCCGGCTGCTTCAAGATGGAACTGGTCAACAGTCGTAGGTGCTTTCGGAAATGAAGCTCACTTAATTGATGCCGATGATTGGTTTGGATTAGGAGCCACAGCTTGGAGTCCATTTACCAGTTTAGGTTTAACCTCAACTGACTTGTCTTTCTCTATCGGTGGAACAGGAACAATGGTTTCTATCCCTGAAGAAGAGCAAATCACCCTTGAGATTTATCCGAACCCTGCTTTGGATGTGATTACAATCACTACTGCTGTAGGTGGAGCTTCACAAGCTACAATTTATGATGCTAACGGATCTTTGATTATTAGCCACGTAAATCCGCTAAACACAATCGATGTTTCTGAACTTGCTGCCGGAGTTTATATTCTTGAGGTTACCACACCTGATGGAATGGCTCAGCAAAAGTTCATCAAGCAGTAATTAATATTACAACATAAAGAATCCCGGCTTTGTAAGAAGTCGGGGTTTTCTTTGTCCGACGAAATTTATAGGTAGTCTGATTGTGCCGGCTCCTGACCCTCTCCGCCTGGAGGCGCATCGGTCAGCACCGGGCTGTCGCTAGTCGCTACCTCTGCCTTCGCCGAGCTCAGGTATCGGTGAGCTCCAACATCCCTGCCCGGCAGGCAGGCCGCTCCATCCCTGCCGGATAAGATACAGTCAAGTCACAAAGTAGTTTAGTTTTTTAGCTGATAGCCAAAAACTACAAACCAACATTCAACTCCTCAGATCCCTGCTTTAAAAACAACCACTCTTGATAGGTCATAATATCAATTCCGGTAAAATAATAATTCAGAATTTGGTGATAACTATATCCCAATCTCGCCATACGCATCGCCCCTTCCTGGCAAAGACCAACTCCATGCCCAAAACCATGACCATTTAAAACAACGTAATCTCCCTGCAATGAGCAGGAAAACCAGGTCGATTTCAATTTGAATTTGATGCGAATGTCCCTGAGCGGAATGCCGAGACGAGGAAGATGATAAAAAGCGTGTCTATTTGCCTGATTAAAACTAAACATCAACGGGCCTAATACAGAATCCTTCTCCGGAAAACCAAAGTGGTTCACCATATAATTCCGCCAGCTACTTTTCTTAATCTTCTTCGTCCAATTTGCTTGTTTTGATTGAATGCAAAATGTGTCACTCACGCTTTTGCAATAGGCTATTGGTCGATTCCAGACAAAATCTGATTCGGATGTTTGCCCGCCGCAATTTGCAAAAAAGAAGGATTTCGCCAATTTCAAATCTGGTCCAACCATTAACAAATTTTGAGTTGCCGATACGGCCTCTCCAATGTCAGGCGTATATCGCAGCATATTATGATAAGCCTGACAATGAACATTGCCGCACAATTGAAAACCGTCCTCAGCATGTTTATGCAGATGATCAAGAGCGTACGTTCGAGATAGAATGGCCTGAACTTTATAATATTCCAAATCTTTTCCACCGCCTCCTTCGCTCTCAATAACTCCGGCTAAATAATGATCGATCCCCACCACGTTTATCACGGTCAAGTTTGATGTGCCCTCTGTCTCTATACGAAAATCGTTCTTGTACTTTCTTAACCGATGCGATGATGGAGCCAATGCTTGTAGCTTCAACGAGCTGCCGGAGTTGACTTCACTAATTTTAAGGCTCTTATGCTCCCCAATCGTCTTGCCGTCCTGACTAATTTTGATAAAATCACCTGAGCGTTTGAGAGCAATCGACTGTGATTCTTTTATTCTGCACACTTCAACACCGTCTCCATAAACCACATAATTCCCACTCAAATGAGTCAATTGCAATGTTGAAACGGAATACGAACGCATGATGCCGATCTCCAGGTCTTGAGCCTTGACAATTTGTCCAACGATTAAAATAAGTAGTATGTTAAGTATTAGTTTCACTTTTTAATTGCCTCCCGTTTTATTTCAGGATTTTTTAGACTGTTCTCCTACGCTTGTTTCAAAAAGCCGGCTTAGCGATGGAGCCATTGTTGGAGCTCGTTGATCCGCCTCCTTTAGGCGGAGAGAGACAGCGACTGGCGACACAGCGCCCCACCATTGGTGGGGAAGCCACAGACATTAAACATCCGGCATCCATCTACCGCCTGCTTTTCATTTTCTCAACCATCAACTTCGCTGTCTTCGCCGAAGCTCCCCTGCCTCCCAATTTCGCCTGCAAACTTTCGTACTTTTTCTTCATTCGATTTCGTTCACCTTCATCAAATTTGTTCAGTTCTTCAACAATATTAACGTCGGTCAATTCTTTTTGTATCAACTCCTTTACAATTTCTTCATCCATGATCAGGTTAACCAAAGAGATATACTTCACTTTTATCAATCGCTTCGCAATCTGATATGAAACACTACTTCCTTTATAGCAAACCACCTGTGGAACTCCAAAAAGTGCTGTCTCAAGTGTTGCGGTGCCCGACGTAACCATGGCCAAGTCGGCATTGTTTAACAAATCATAGGTCTGATTTCTGAAAATCTTTATGTCGGCACTGCCGGCAATTGATCGGTAAAAATCTTCAGAAATTGTTGGAGCCCCTGCGACGATAATTTGATGACTTTCAAATTTCGAAATTGCATTCAGCATAATCGGAAGTTTGATTTTTATTTCCTGTTGTCTACTACCGGCTAACAAGGCTAATATCGGTCGCTCGTCCAAATCGTATTTGGTTTTCAAATCGACAAAGGAGCTTGAAGTTGATTTGAATTCTTCAATGGCATCTATGAGCGGATGTCCAACATAATGCACGGCCATATCAAATCCAGCGTAAAATTCTTTTTCAAAAGGAAGGATGCAATACATTTCATCCACGGTTTTCTTTAGCTGATGAACTCGACTTTGTTTCCAGGCCCATACTTGCGGAGAAATGTAATAATGAACTTGAATTCCTTTGGATTTCGCAAATTTGGCAATTCGCATATTAAATCCGGGATAATCGATCAGTATCAGGGCATCAGGATCATAGGATTCAATATCCTTTTTGCATAATTTCATATTATCAATAATGGTTCGTAAATTGGCAACTACCTCAATAAATCCCATAAATGCCAGCTCGGCAATATGTTTGACCGGTTTGCCCGCAACAGCAGCCATTTTATCTCCACCCCAAAAACGAAATTCAGCAGTAGAATCCTCTTTTTGAAGAGCCTTCATCAAATTGCTTCCGTGTAAATCGCCGGAAG
This sequence comes from uncultured Flavobacteriales bacterium, assembly GCA_964496525.1. Taxonomy (GTDB): domain Bacteria; phylum Bacteroidota; class Bacteroidia; order Flavobacteriales_D; family Crocinitomicaceae; genus JAKSBJ01. The sequence goes on from CAZCAD010000311.1 coordinate 3,457, forward strand.
CCTCACCGGCTATGACATAGTATTTCAAGACAGAAGATTATTCAGGCATTCTCTCAAAGTTAGGTGATATTGCCATCGACATTGTTGAATGGTGAAGAGGCAATTAACAAGAATATGTGAACACATCCTTTGTTAAATAGTCCATTTAGCAGGCTTTTGCATCTAATTTTGATATATGCTTAAATGGCTAACGTTCATATTGCTCTGCTTATTTTATATCACCGCTTTTGATCAAGACAAAAAAATTGATCGAATGGAGATATTTTACGATCAGGGATACTTTGGTAAGGTATTGAGGAAAGCAAGGAAACTGCAGGCGCGGCCGGAATACGACTATAGTTCATTGCCATCTTTTTACGAATCCTTATCGCTTTTTCGATTGGCAGAGGATCACTATTACCGCAAAAGACATAAAAGTTGTATTGACGACGCGATAGGCGCTTATCGTAATTTTTTGGATAGTGACAAGGCAGAGGATTACGTCAAAGCTCACTTTTTTGAAATTGCGGAATTGAAAACGTATATAAAGCAGTTGGAGATGGACCTTTATGATAAGGAACTGTTTGTAACAGCCGATAAACTGAAGAATTTCCAAGAGAAAGAGCTCAGGGGAATCAAAGCTTTGTTACCGATTCAAATCCAAGACCAGGAGGAAATTGCTACAGACGGTACTGTAACGAACTCCAGTCGTGACAAAATTGTGGTTTACGCGAAGACCTTTATCGGCGTAAAATACGTTTGGGCAGGGAGCAGCGAACAGGGGTTTGATTGCTCGGGATATACTAACTATGTCTATAAGAAATTTGGTATCATTTTACCTCGAACAGCGAATGGCCAAAAAGAAAAAGCGAAGAAAGTAAAAATCAAGGACGCTCGAAAAGGGGACTTGGTCTTCTTTAGTCGGGGTACAAAAATTACTCATGTTGGATTGGTTGTTTCGCATAAGGGCGGAGAACTGACGATGGTTCACGCCTCGAGTAGCAAGGGAGTCATTATCACCAATATAACGTCTTCGACTTATTGGAGTCCGAAGTTGAAAGCTGCCGGGACTTATCTGTAGAGATAGTTAAAGGAGTTAAAATGTTGAAATGTAACTGGTTCAGGCTTATCTCAAGCAATATTATTTAATCAGTGAGACAGAATTTTCGATCAGAAAATTCGTATTCGAACTGATCC
>CAZCAD010000312.1:0-4621 GCA_964496525.1 uncultured Flavobacteriales bacterium
AATAAAAAAATAGTAATTTTTACCTCTATACAAATCCTTTGTTATAATGTCTAATCTATTCCTTCATTTTGGCCATCTCGGATTTTAAATGACCGATTACGTCAACCTCAACCGGATCAATTTTCTTGATCTCTGAAATATAAAGAGAAACCCAGTCTGTAAAATGAATGGCATAAAAGACCTCCTCAATAAGGTTCTCTCCCTTCGTCTTAATCTCAAAAACGCTGGAAGTGTGTTTTTCGATCAGTGCTCTACATATTTCCCATCTTTTCTGTGTTCTGGGATGATTAAAATTCGATGAAATAAATATCGGAGCAAATTTTTCTGATCCTCCCGCCCATCCTACTAATTCATTATGAGTCATCTCCGGTAAAATATGATGCCAGCAGAGTTCTTTACCGTTCTCATTGATTTGCTGCCTGAATCGAACCGCGACACCTTCAAACAAGGATCCGGCATAAATGATTATCGTCTTTTCATATACACTCCTTGCCAGGGTTAACGCCTGCATTTTGCATGCTTCTTCTTCCGATTCTATTAGCTCAGGAACTCGTCTTATCTGCTCCATTGCATTGTGGGAAATTAACTCATAATTCGCTAACAAGTAGATCTGCTGTATCAGAGAATATGCCAGCATTGCCCTGGGCTGCTCACCACTTGGAATTAGAATAATGTTCCATCCAAGCTCCTCTGACAACTCAGCCAGCTTTCCGCCAGAAGTGATTGCCGCAATTTCAGCTCCTCGCTGAGCACAAGTCTCAACCGCTGAAAGTGTCTCTTCCGTATTTCCTGAATAAGATGAGGCGATTACCAGGGTGTTTTCGTTAACCCATTCAGGAATGTCATAATCATTCACCGTCAAAAATGGAATCTTCAATTCTTTCTCCAGGAGCAGGCTTACAATCTTGCCTCCGATTCCGGAACCACCCAAACCACAAACCAAAACCTGATTAATGGTTTTAGATCCGGATGTGAAATCCGCTTCTGCACCAATCTTAATGGCATCTTGAATTTGATTCGAAAAATTTGCAATAATATCTTTCATTCGTGATCGCTTGATAAATCAATTTAGTCCATTTCTTTTTTTACGCGAAAATTCTGTAAAAGTTGGCAAATAAACGTTAAAATTTCTTAGCAAGATTTATCTTTACCCTCAATCTTTGAGATTAGATCAATTAGTATGAGCATTTCGGACTTGTCGGAACAGGAATTGCAGCGCAGAGCGAACTTGGATCGTTTGCGCGAACTTGGTATAGAGCCTTTCCCTGCAGCATTGTTCCCCTTAAATTCAACTTCCTCGGAAATTCAAAATAATTATGAAGAAGGAAAAGAAGTAGTTGTAGCAGGGCGGTTGATGAGGAAGAAGATTCAGGGAAAAGCTTCTTTTGCCGAGCTCATGGACGCAAGCGGGCGTGTTCAAATTTATGTGAATCGAGACGAAATTTGTCCGGAAGAAGATAAAACACTTTATAACGAAGTCTTTAAGAAGCTTTTCGATTTAGGCGATTTTATTGGTGTTGAAGGAAGTTTGTTTAAGACACAAGTTGGTGAGATTTCAGTCCGCGTTAGTAAACTACATCTTCTCAGCAAATCACTAAAGCCCCTTCCGCAGCCGAGGACTGATGCAGATGGCAAGGTTCATGACGCTTTCACGGATCCCGAGACAAGATATCGCCAGCGATATGTAGACCTGGTGGTTAATCCCCAGGTGAAAGATGTCTTTATTAAGCGAACAAAGTTGTTTACCGCAATGCGTGAGTTTTTTAATGATCGGGGCTATTTCGAAGTGGAGACACCTATTCTTCAACCAGTAGCCGGTGGTGCGGCAGCACGCCCTTTTGTCACGCATCACAATGCACTTGACGTTCCGCTCTACTTAAGAATAGCCAATGAACTGTATTTAAAAAGACTGATCGTCGGTGGCTTTGACGGAGTGTATGAGTTTTCTAAAAACTTTCGAAACGAGGGAATGGATCGAACCCATAATCCTGAATTTACGGCGATGGAAATCTACGTTGCTTATAAGGACTATAACTGGATGATGGAGTTCACTGAACAGATGTTGGAACATACCGCCCGGGCTGTGAACGGATCGACAAAAGCTACATTTAAAGAACACGAAATTGAATTCAAGGCTCCTTATCCGCGAATTACCATGCGGCAAGCCATCATTGATTTTACCGGCTTCGATATAGATCAAAAGTCTGAAGATGAATTGCGCGCCTGGTGTAAATCAAATGATCTCGAGGTGGACGAAACGATGGGAAAAGGAAAATTGATTGATGAAATTTTTGGGGAGAAATGTGAGGGCAATTATATCCAACCTACTTTCATTACGGATTATCCAAAAGAAATGTCTCCTCTTTGTAAAGTGCATCGGGAAAATCCTGAATTGACGGAGCGATTTGAGTTAATGGTGTGTGGCAAAGAGTTAGCGAACGCTTACTCCGAGCTTAACGATCCAATTGACCAAAGAGCGCGTTTCGAGGAGCAGCTAAAACTTTCTGACAAAGGTGATGATGAGGCCATGTTACTCGACCAGGATTTTTTACGGGCGCTGGAATACGGAATGCCTCCTACCTCAGGTATGGGAATCGGAATTGATCGATTGGTCATGTACTTAACTGACAATGCGTCTATTCAAGAGGTTTTATTCTTCCCGCAAATGAAACCGGAGGATTTTGGAAAACCAGCCGGACCTAAACTAACCGAAAATGAAAAATTAATTTTGGACATTCTATCCGAAGAAAAGTCCATGAATCTCTATGTGCTGAAATCTCAGGCTGCCCTTAGCAATAAGCAATGGGATAAATCCATAAAGGGGTTAACGAAAAATGGCCTTGCTAAGGTAACGAAGACCGATGAAGACCTGATTGTTGAGGTCGTAGAGTAATTTCTTTTCCGACGACCTTGTTATTTTACATCAGGTTTTCCTTGAATTTCACAAAACTGTCTGAATTTATCGGGACTGTTTAGATAACATCAACTTAATTGTACGAATAATGCTTATTTATCTTTGATATGTGGCTGATATGTAGTACGTTTGGCGCGTTAAATAATTAATTTGCGGTTGTATAATTGATAATTAATTAACAATTGCCTAAACAAAAAATATACCTTGAAAACACTTCTGAATAAATTCATGGCCCCTATTACTGTGCTTTTCTTCTTATTCCCGTCAATATCATATTGCCAGGAAATTACTCCTGAGCAGCAGGATGTTTTGGATCAGTTTGAAGTTTCTGCAAGTGATCATAGAAGCGTTGAGTTTACCCAGGACGCTACTTTAGCCAATGTTGAATACGATGATCTTATCACGGCTATTGAGGGATTCTTCTCTACTTTCCTGAAAAGAGATCATACTGTGATCGCAGTCACAGGAATCTCATATACCGACACAAAGCACGAAAGCCATTTTAATCGCTCTCTTAGCATCATTGAGTTAGTGAACATTTATTTATTATTAAAAGAGTGACTCCATGAAGAAAAACAATCAGACCACATTTTCTTTCGCTAGCGTTTTTAACGTCTTCGTTCTTGCTACATTATTTCTAGTCGTATCACCTGCGTTCTCACAAGGAGGAGGCGGTGGCGGCGGCGGCGGAGGTGGCGGTGGCGGAATCACAAGTCTTTCTTGTGATACGCCCGACGCTTTCAGCCTTGGAGCCAGTGGAACCATTGGTGATGACCCCACATCTGCAGCTGGTTCTTGTGGGTCGTGTTGTTTTGCCGGGTCAGATTTGGATGGAGACGGGGATCAGGACGTTACTTTCTCAACAGAAAATGGAACCTGGTATGAATACTGCAACACTACCGGCTCAACCATGATCATAGACATTGTAGTTGACGAAACCAACGATGATTGTAATCTGCAAGGAGCAGTATTTGTAGGTCCTAGTTTTTCAGATCCGACAATTGATTGCTCCAACAGTGAGTTCCAGGAATTTGGCAGTAATCCCGGAGGATCTGCAGACGGATTTACATTTTCAAATGTGACCGTTCCTGATGGAGAATGTGCCTATATTTACATAGATGGTTATGCCGGCGCCGAATGTTCTGATGCGACAATTGAAATTATATGTCCTGTTGTATTAAGTGTCACTATGACCGATTTCGCACTCCTTTGTCAAAATAACCCAATGCTCACATGGCAAACCCAAAGTGAATCGGATAATGATTTCTTCACTATTGAACGTTCATGTGATGGAAAAGAGTTTGAAGTTATCAGTACAATCAACGCAGCAGGAAACAGCAGTAGCACTATGAAATATACTTACTTTGACGACTCAAGGTTTAATTGTCTTAGCGGGAAAGTATATTACAGACTTTCGAGCACCGACTTCAATGGCCGCACTGAAACCTTGGGGCTTATTGCCGGAAAATGTAGTGAAAGCTCTATGCCCGTGATCTCCAAAAATAATTCCGAGATTAACATTTCGTACGACTCGGATTTTACCGTTCACCTGTTTTTACCCGACGGTAGAATAGTCAATAGTCTTATTAGTGAAGACCGCTCGTTAAGAGTTGGAACTCATCTTATTCCCGAAGGGGTTTACATTATTATGATCGAAGCAGACCAGGTCTTTTCGGAAAGAATTTATATTTCGAAATTTTAGCCGGG
>CAZCAD010000313.1:0-4618 GCA_964496525.1 uncultured Flavobacteriales bacterium
TGAATTGTTTCTGTTGATGGAATCAGGAAGAAAGGAAAAATTGATTCTTCCGGAAGGCTGAATGAGGATGCAAAAGGCATATTAAAACAATCTGCGGGAAAACAAGTGATTATCCAAATGGATTATAGAGATCCACTCAACACTAAAGCTACGGCCGCTATCGTATTTGATGTAAAATAAGAAAATGCCGCTTGGAATAGTTTTTTGGGGAGCTCAGATATTCTGACTCCCTTTTTTCCTTACCGCAGGCCTGCCTGCGGTAGGCAGGCATGATATCTTGTGAAAGTCCTAACTTTGCAGCTCAAATGCTCAGACTTGGAAACATTTCATATCATTTGCCGCAGGGCTTTTTGTACAAGGATATCTCTCTGTTTATCGACAGAGGAGATAAAATCGGCTTGTGCGGAAAAAATGGTGTTGGTAAATCAACTTTACTCGGAATCATTTCTAATCAAATTACACCGACCGAAGGGGAAGTTACGGCAGAAAAGAAATTAACTATCGGCTATTTGACGCAGGATATCCAAATTCGAAAAGATGTGACAGTGAGGGCTTACATGGAAGGATCAAATCAGGAGATTCAAAAAATGCAGGAGCGTTTAAGCTATGTGAATGATCAGCTCACTGAACGAACGGATTACGAATCGAATGAATACTCAGGACTGATTGAAGAAGTGAGTGAAATTAATGACCGACTGACGGTTCTGGACGCTCATGAATTTGCCGAGAAAATTGAACTGGTTTTAAAAGGGCTGGGATTCAGGAATGAAGATTTGGATAATTTGATTGGCACCTTCAGCGGTGGATGGCAAATGCGAGTTGAGCTTGCACAATTGTTGGTAAATAATCCGGATTTACTTTTAATCGATGAGCCGACGAACCACCTGGACATTGTCTCTATTCAATGGCTTGAAATATATTTAAAACAATTCAAAGGCGGATTGATCCTTATTTCCCACGATCGTCGGTTTTTGGATACGGTGACGAACCGTACCATTGAAATTGCTAATCAGCAGCTATACGATTATAAATGCAATTATTCAAAGTATTTGGTACTTCATGCCGAGGAAATGGAGAGAGCTATTCAGGCCAAGAAGAATCAGGATAGAGAGATTAAACGGACCGAAGATTTAATCAATAAATATAGAGCGAAGGCAAATAAAGCAGCCTTTGCTCAAAGTCTGATAAAGAAGCTTGACAAGGTTGAACGAATCGAGATAGACTCAATTGAACGTCAGACTTTCAACCTGCGTTTTGCATTGGATAATCCTTCCGGTAAACGGGTGGCCGATATTCGAGAATTGACACAAAGCTATGGCGACAAACAAATCTTCAATAAGCTGGATGCCTTGTTGTCCAGGGGAGATAAAATAGCGCTTCTGGGACCAAATGGTGTCGGTAAGTCAACCCTCGTTAAGTGTCTTATCGATGAGATAGAATACGCCGGGGAAGTTGAATATGGCCACAACGTAAAAATTGGATACTTTGCTCAGGATTCGCCTGAAGGCCTGGACCCAAACAAAACCGTTTTTGAGACAGTTGATGCAATTGCGAAAGGCGATAAACGAAAAGACATTCGAAATGTATTGGGTGCCTTTCTGTTTGGAACTGATGACGTCGACAAAAAAGTAAAAGTATTATCCGGAGGAGAAAGAACAAGACTGGTTATTTGTCAACTCCTGTTTCAGGATTTTAATTTCCTGATAATGGATGAGCCCACAAATCACCTGGATATTCAAAGCAAGGATATTTTGAAAGAGGCACTTAATGCATATCAAGGAACCCTTCTCTTGGTTTCTCACGACAGGGATTTCCTGGACGGATTTTCGAATAAGATATGGGAAATCCAAGAGGGAAAAATCCGCGAACATTATTTTGGTGTAAATGAATTTTTAAGTCGACTTACCTTCGAAGGGATGAACATTGATGTGAAAAAACCCAAGAAGCTGTCTGCAGGAAAAGCAGCGAAGAAAGCAAAAAAAAGCGAGAAAAGTCAAATCAGCAATAAAGCAAGGTTTCAATCGTCAAAGGAAGAAAAGACGATCCGCATGAGGCGGAGAAAACTAAAGTCAGATTTGAAAAAGATAGAACAGAAGATTTCCGGATTGGAAATTCAATTAAAGGAATGTACTTCCAAACTTGAAATCACTCCTTTTGACAACACAAATGCCTATAACCTTGCATTGAACGAATTAAATGAATCCCAGCTGGCACTTGATGAGGCGATGGTGAAATGGGAATCCATCAGTCATGAATTAGAAGTTTTTGAGCCCTAAGGCACTGTTAAAGAATAAATGCTTCGAATTTGACGCAGAAATTTTGTTTGTATTTGAGGCAAAAAACGTAAGCATAGCCTTAGCTACGGTTCTGTTTTTTAACGAAAAAGACAGGCAAAAGAGCCAGTCAAAAAGGAGTAGTTATTCTTTAACAGTGCCTAAGCCAATTAACGCAGGCCGAATAATTGGCCAAAAAGATTCGCTGACGGCTTCCGCTAACAGACCCTAAATCTTCTTGAACTCTTTACGGAAAATGAGTAGTGGTTTTTCGATCAAATTATAGCTTACATCTGCCATAACCCATGTTAGGGCGAAGCTGATAACAAAGAAGAATATTTTCACAACATCCGAACGCAGATCAAAGTCCAATGAGGAAATAGCAGTCATGACCAAGACATTCATGATGGCCTGATACACGATCATGCCGTAGGAAATTTTGCCGAGGTGACTCAGCAGTTTATTTTTTCGAAATTTATAAATGGAATTTTTACCGAAAGTCTGTTCTAAGACCATGAACGCAAAAAAGCCACAGGTAAGAAACGGAACGAAAGCTGCAGCGACGCTGTTGTGAGCAACATAATAACTAAAAATGAGTAGAATAACTCCAACCACATAACCTATGTTGACGACTTTTTTTGAGAGTTTTTTGATCTTCTCTACGGCCCAATGTTCACGGCGAATGACAAGAGCCAGTAATGCGCCAATTCCAATCGGAACCCCGTAACTAAGTGTATCAAACTCCCATACGCTTTCCATGCTTAAATGAACAATACGACTGGCAACTCCTATCACCATCAACAGAAAACAGATATATTTCAACCGCTTCCATAGGAAATACATGAGCAGGCCCCAGACAAAGTAAAACTGGATAAACATAAATATCGCCCAAACAACAATCAAATAAACATATTGTTCGACAGCGACACTGTAAAAGTAATTCGGTAGTAGAAGAACGTAGCTCCAACCATCAGGTGTTGCTATAGGCTGTAATTTTAAGGTTACGATTAGCCAGGGATGGATTAAAAAGACAAACAAAAGAGCAACAGTTAAAACGAAAATGACTCTTAAGAAACGCCGCACAATGAAATTCTTAAACGAGAATTCCTTGCGGTACTTATACTCTCGTAAAATGTGAGAGGTAATTAAAAAGGCCGATAAAAAGAAAAAGAAATCGATGCTGTTCTTTGCGATGAACTCCAGGGCGTTTGCAATTTCATAAGTGATTCCCTCTCTGTCAAAAGTGAGGAGTTTGAGAAAACAATATATAAATATTGGAATAAAAAATAAAAAACGCAGTGCGTCAAGGTCCTTAAAGTGGAGTCTTTTGTCTTTTGGCATTTGGGCCTAATTATTTTGAATCCCGTAACCGGTCAGAGATTCAGCTATGATTAACGACTCAAATATATAACAATTATGAATAGCTTTTGAGTTGGCTAATTATAGAAATCCATACTAAATTGTGAGCAAAAAAGCTACATTTGTGTATGCGAATTAAACCCTTTCAACTTCTGTTGTTGGCCATTATTGGCGGTTGTTTAATGGGCTTCGCATTTCCGTTTACCGGTAGTCTTTTCTTTCTCGCATTTATTGGTGTTGTTCCATTAATACTCATCAATTTTGAATTAAATCAAAAGATTAAACATCGGTTCTGGAAGCGTTTTGGTCTAAACTATCTGTATTTCTTAATCTATAACGTAATTACCACCTGGTGGATTTATAATGCCTCCCCGGCAGGAATGTACATGGCTGTTTTAGTCAATTCCCTTTTAATGTGTATCCCACTGTTTTTATGCGGTTTCATTAGCCGAAAACTGGGCGAATCCAAAGGGTTGATTGCTTTGGTTATCCTGTGGTTATCACACGAATATGGAACGTACTATGGCGAATTATCGTGGCCTTGGCTCAATTTTGGACACTTTTTCGCCGATTCACCTAAACTGATTCAATGGTATGAATATTCCGGTGTTCTTGGAGGGACATTGTGGGTGTTGTTGGTGAACGTCTTTATTTATATCGTCCTCAGGAATGTCTGGCTTCGTAAAGAAAGTTGGAAAATTCAAGCACCGAACTTTGTAATGGTTGGCCTTTCTCTGGCATTCCCAATTATCTGCTCTCTGTGGATGTATCATGGATATGAGAGTCAGAATCTGAACGAGGATGGTGATGAAGAGATCATTAATATGGTTATCGTCCAACCTAACATCGAATCATACACCGAAAAATTTCGTCTGCCTGTGAATGTGCAATTGGCGAAAATGTTCAATCTCGCCGCTCAAAAGATGACACCTGAAACTGATTTGGTCGTATTTCCTGAAACGGCAATCGCCTACCCCATGTTTGAA
>CAZCAD010000314.1:0-4614 GCA_964496525.1 uncultured Flavobacteriales bacterium
ACTTGCTTTCATAAATTGACCTTTTAAAGTGGTCAACCTATATCAGGGACATACAGCATCCACTTCACTCCAACCGATTGACTTTCGCATCGAATTTTTGTATCTTATAGATAGATTCAGGGAGAATTGACATATATTCAAAAGCTGTTACGCACTAAGCCTTGAATGCATTAACGTTCAGATGAAGAGATTTCGGGAGCTTTTAACGATAGGGTTCAAATTTTTCCCTGTACAACTACTTTTCTTACACTTCAAGAAAAGCCACTTGCTGCTATTCCTATGGTTGTTGCTTTTCGGATTCGTTACACAAAACCTGGCTTCAAAATTTGGTTTCGCTTATTTATTTTTGTCACCTGAATATCTCGGAAGTGTCAGTTGGTTATCCTTTTTATTATTGGGCTTTTCCATTGGAGGATTTTTCATAGCTTACCATCTATACAGTTATGTCATCCTGGGACCATCATTTCCGTTTATTGCCACATTGGCCCGGCCGTTCTATAAATTTTGTATCAATAATTCGGTGATACCCATAACTTTCTACATCGTACTCATTTTTAATATCGTTGACGTGCAGGCAAATGAAGAACTGCTGGGCGGTGGTGAAATATTTCTCCAGATTCTTTCTTTGACAATTGGTATTGTCCTGTTTATTTTACTCTCCGTATTCTACTTCTTCAAAACCAACTTTGACATTTTAAACTTTCAGTCACGTAGTAAAAGAAGAGGATGGTATTCATTAGTTGGAACACTCTTTTCAAAGAAGAACTTTTCCTTTGAATCACACATGACGCGGACTTATCAACCGTCTTATTATTTTTCAAAGCTCAACCATATTTTACCCGCAAGAGAGTCCAGACATTACGATAGGGCATTGACGAAGGAAATTTTCAGGCAGAATCACCTGAACGCTTCCATTTTTGAAATCGCTTTGCTCATCTCATTTGTCACACTCGGTATTTTTCAGAATTACCCGATTATCCAAATTCCTTCGGGAGCGAGTTATATCCTTTTAAGCACGGTTGTACTGATGGTTATGACGATTCTGACATCCTGGTTCAAGGGATGGGCTATTTCAATTTTCATTTTGGCCGTAATTGCTCTGAATTTAGTTTCCACTACAACGGATTCCCTGAATCCTCAAAATCGCATCTATGGCCTCGATTATGAGAAAAAGGCAGCGTACAACCTGGCGAATCTTGAAAAAATTCAATTTGATAAAACATCCATGGAGGATGATCTGAAAAATCAAAGGGCGATTTTGGATAATTGGTACAAAAAAGCATCTAAATATCAGGGGACGCATAAACCGAAATTGGTCTTGGTAAATACTTCCGGCGGAGGATTGCGATCGGCAATGTGGACCTTTCATGTGTTTGCTGAATTAGATGAAAGGCTTGATGGTAAGTTTTTTCCGAATGTGCACATGATTACCGGTGCCTCGGGTGGAATGATCGGCGCATCTTATTATCGTGAACTGTATAGAAGTAATCCTGACTTTCACGCAGCGGGTAATCAGGATTATCTTGACAATATTTCAAAGGACTTATTGAATTCTGTTGCTTTTAATCTGGCTTGTCATGATATTTTCTTTCGATATAAGTCAGTTGATGTTGAGGGCCAATCTTATGTCAGGGACAGAGGCTATGCCTTTGAACGGCAGTTAAACGAGAATACTGAATTCGTGATGGACAATAGACTGGGAGATTATGCCGATGCAGAATACAACAGCGGAATTCCGTTAATGATCTTCAGTCCAACCATAATCAACGATGGACGACGCATGATCATCTCTACTCAACCAATGGGATTTTTGAATGGGGACATCAGAGGCGGAAAAGAGGTGGGTCCTGAGAATGTGGAGTACATCAAACTGTTCAAAGATCACAATCCAATGGATACGAGATATTCTTCCGTAATGAGAGCCAATTCGACTTTCCCCCTGATTCTGCCAATGGTAAGTTTACCAACTTCTCCCGCTATTCAGTTAATGGATGCCGGTATAAGGGATAACTATGGTACCAAAACAACGGTTCGATACATCTCGGCTGCCCAACAATGGTTGGAGGAAAAAACCTCAGGTGTTGTCATCTTAGAGATTCGCGATATTAACAAAGACTATGATATCAGTGGAGGTACTGATCCGAGTATCCTCGATCATATCTTCAAGCCAATTACCAACTTCTATGGTAACTATCATCACGCTCAAGAATATAATGCACAAGAGCTTATTGAAAGTGCCTCCTGTGAAAATGTACCCATCGATATAGTCACTTTTGTCCTTCGGCAGAATCCGAATGAAAAGATCTCACTGTCCTGGCATTTGACCCAACGTGAGAAGGACGACATCAAGAAAACATTTCAAAATGAAAATAATCAGAAAGAAGTGAAGAAATTGATAGATTTGTTGAAGTGACAAATCTCCTGCATCGGCCACCATAGATCAATGACCGATGGAGGTACTTTGAGTATGGAAGACAACGATCAGGAAAATTCGGATGAAACAAATGAGCAGAATGATCATTCTGCTCATGAAGAAGATTCTTTTCGTTCCAATGACAAAAACAAAGGTCCAATTCGATTTGGCTCGGGCGAAGATCCGACCAAAATTACCATCGAAAAAAATCCGGGAGAAATCATCCAGGGAACCTGGGGTTTCTTACGATCCATTCTTTCGCTAAGAAAAGATAATTATGACGTTCCCTCAGTTGTAAAGGAAATCCAGGGCGGAATTGAATTCAAAGGCTACAATGTTTGGATTCTCGTTTGTTCCATTCTCGTAGCCTCTGTTGGTCTAAACATGAACTCTACGGCAGTAATTGTCGGAGCCATGCTTATCTCTCCATTAATGGGGCCGATTCGTGGTATTGGTTTCGGAGTCGCGATGAACGACTTTCGAATGCTGGTAGAGTCAGTCAAAAATTTTGGTGTGACAGTCGCAATTAGTCTTGTCGTAGCCACAATATATTTTTGGGCATCGCCAATAAATACGCTCACACACGAGCTGGCAGATCGAACATCTCCAACATTTATGGATGTCGTAATCGCATTTTTTGGTGGACTAGCCGGAGTCATCGCTGCCGCCAAGGGAAAGATTGATACCGTTATTCCGGGCGTGGCAATCGCAACCGCCCTGATGCCACCTCTTTGTACCGTTGGATTTGGGATTGCCCACGGTCAATGGACAAATGCATTGGGTGCCTCATACCTCTTCTTGTTAAATTCACTATTGATCGGCTTATCAACCGTTATTTTTATTCGATATCTCAAATTTCCAAAGAAGGAATATCTCACACCTAAGATTGAACGCAAGGTGAGAAACTACATTATCATTTTTATGATTGTGATCATATCTCCCTCAGGCTATTTATTTTACAAAATGGCCAAGAGGTCGATCTTTGAAGCGAATGCTGAACTGTTTGTCAAAGAGGTAATACAGAAAACGGATCCCAATATGAGCATAGAACCGACTTATGAATTTGACTGGAAGAATTCTCACATTCACCTTGAGATATCAAATTTCCATGCCGACTCAGGACAGATAACGATTTGGGATCGTTCACTTGAAAATTATGATCTGGGATATGCGGAAATAAAAATAAAACAGGACAAAGACCTGCAATCAATTATTGATGATAGTTTCAAAGACTTTGACGTTCGCAACCAGGGAGTCAACACACTAGCTGAGGCACTCGCGGTAAAAGATCAACAATTGTATAAATTATTTGAAGAAATCGATGCCCTAAAGGCCCGGTATGGGGGAACGAATAATTTGGAAATGGATCACATTATCAAGGGATTCCATTTGGAGTATCCTGAAATTTCTCGAATGAGCATTGATCAACGGTACAAGTACACCGCGGCAGGAATAATGGACACCAGCTATGTTTTGAATATAGGATTTGATCCTTCTGTTGGAAAGTCAGAAAAAAAAGATATTAAGGACCGAGTTGGTCGTCGACTTCTCCACGAAATTAAGGAAAAGACCAATAGTAAGCAGGATAGCTTGATTATTAATATGATTAAGTAATGGTCTGAATTAATTCTCTAATCAAAAAATAAATATTATGAAAATACTTTCTCTCTTTTTGTTTACCATTCTCTTAGTCGGCTGTAAGCTGCAATTTCAGGGTCAAAAAACAGAAATTCTGGGCCACGGCGGCTTCAGTATTTATAAGAGCAGGAGTAAATCTCCTCCCAACACCATCGAGACCGCTTTGAAAGGAAAAGAAAGTTCGATTGAAGGAATAGAAATAGATGTACACATGACTTCTGATGGAGTGCTGGTCACATACCATGATTGGGAGCTGGATGAAAATTCGAATACCACCGGTTGCATTAACTCTAAGCCATACAGTGAGGTAAAGGAAATTCAAATCTACAAGACCGAATACCACATGAATAAATTATCTGAATTTTTTGAGCTGGCCATGTCTTGGGATGTCTATATAATGTTGGATGTACGGCATCTTAATCTTTGCACTAAAAAGAGAATAGATTATGAGAAATTTAATGATGCGCTCAATAAATTGCTGCAACCACTTTCACAAGTGCAGAGAAGTAAGATAATTGTGAACTGTCGGGATATAGTCCTTTTTCCGGCCATTACGGATAAAT
>CAZCAD010000315.1:0-4599 GCA_964496525.1 uncultured Flavobacteriales bacterium
ACTTCGGGATTTTGGATCAATAAGCAAATTGTCAAAACCGTGGAGAATGAGTTTAATTGGTTTTCAACAGAAATTAACGATTCGGTCAAGGGGAAAATTGAATTTTATGCCGACTATGTGGACGAAACGAGATCAGTTTTTCAGCAAACTACCGGTTATGAAGGGCTTATCGCCCAAAACACTTCTTCATTTATGAATACCACTGATATTGAATCCAAACTATCCGAATACTATGGTTTTGGATCATACTTGAATTGGCTTGAAGATTATTATCGAGATAATCATTATCCGAAGTTCAATGAGTTACGATATACATATGGCCCAACTGATCTTTTCAAGTTCTTATACATGATCAATAATGAAGAGAATAATTTGATGATTCAACAATTGACCTTAGCCGGCATTCACGCTAAGAAAGAGAAGTTGTATTATCGTAAAGCTATGAGAATGAATCAAGAGATTCGGAATTTGTTGGAAGAATCGGACCTCTAATATGATGAGCGATTAATACCACAATAACGGTTCGTAATCATTGAGACGAAATGCCTAAATTTAGGGCGTGAATACGACCGAAAAAACCGAAAAATTTTCAAAACAACTTCAACCTTTTTTACCATCGGCAACCGAGCATTATGTTGCGAACTATTTGATCAACAAGGTAGTTCATTTTACGGTGAGTAAGGAGCGGAAAACAAAACTGGGAGACTATCGTCAGCCGCATGAGGGAAAGCCACATAGAATATCGGTTAACGGAAGTTTGAATCAATACGCTTTTCTAATTACGACGCTCCATGAGCTGGCACATTTAACCACTTTTGAAAAGTATGGGCGAAAGGTAAAACCGCATGGGTTCGAGTGGAAAGAGGAGTTTAAGCGTATTTTTGATCCGGTGATCGAGATGGAAGTTTTACCCGAAGATGTAACGCTGGCGCTGAATAATTATTTAGCGAACGCAAGGGCATCTTCTTGCACGGACGACAGACTGAGTCGAGTGTTGAAACGTTATGATAAGGCAGCTAAGACTTTTGTCGAACATCTGGAAATCGGAACTAAATTTGAGCTTCATGGCAAAGTATTTGAAAAAGGAAAAAAATTAAGAAAGCGACACGAATGTATCGACATTGAAAGTGGTAAAAAGTACAGAGTGCTCGGTTTGGCGGAAATAGATAAGATTCTTGAATGAACAACAATTACGCGGTTATAATGGCAGGTGGAATCGGCAGCAGATTCTGGCCAATGAGTACGGAGAAATCACCAAAACAGTTTTTGGATGTACTCGGCAGAGGCCAGACATTGATTCAAATGACAGCCGATCGGCTCCGAAAAATCGTTCCGGAAAATCAGATTTATGTAATGACCAATACCATCTATGAAGAGTTGGTTCATCAACAAACCAGACTACCTTATGATCAGATTTTGAAGGAGCCCATGATGAAAAATACAGCCCCTTGTATTGCCTATGCGGGGCATAAAATTTACGCTCAAAATCCTGAAGCGAATTTAATCGTAGCTCCCTCTGATCATCTAATTACGGAAGAAGATGAGTTCATTTCTATCCTTGAAACCGCTATCAGCACTGCGATTGAGGGAAAAAGTATTGTGACCCTTGGAATAAAACCTTCTCGCCCTGATACCGGCTATGGATATATTCAGTTCGAAGGGGAGCAAACCTTAGGAAAACCAAAAAAAGTAATACGTTTTACAGAGAAACCCGACCTTGAAAAAGCTCAAAAATTTTTAGAGGACGGTGACTTTTATTGGAACTCCGGAATCTTTATTTGGACTGTCGAAACCATATTAAATGCATTCGGTGAATTCCAGCCGGAATTAAATCGACTTTTCACTTTTGACAATTATAACAGTTCGGCCGAGCAGGAATTTGTGAATAGAGCTTTTGCCGACTGCGAGTCTATTTCAGTTGACTATGCGATTCTTGAGCATGCGAAAAATGTTCAGGTGGTACTCTCTGACTTTGGTTGGTCCGACTTAGGGACCTGGGTTTCACTTTATACTCATCTGGATCATGATGAGTATGGAAATGCCTTGGTGGGCGCAGAATTTGAGTTGAAAGACTGTGAAGGAAACATTGTTCATTTAGCTTTGAATAAATCCGCCCGATTACAAGGACTATCAAATTGTATTATCGTAGAATCCGGCGAGATCTTAATGATCATTCAAAGGGAGAATGAGCAATTGATTAAAGAATATTCAAAAATGATGAGTGATCCTTCACGATCAGGAGACATTCAAATCGACAGTGAATGTTTTATATCAATGCCAGGCTCTAAGCGCGTTTTGGTTCAAGGGCTTAATGACTTTGTCATCCATGAAGAAAACGAAATGCTTATAATTAGTACGAAGGATTTTTTATCAAGCCCCTAGGGATGGAGCGGCCTGTCTGTCTGGCCGATCAGGCAGGCCCGACAAAACCCCTACTCAATCCACAACAAATACGGCATTCTGGCTTGAATCGACTTTTTTCCATCAATAGTTTTGAGATAGTTGTAAATATCCATAAGACGTTCTTGTAACTCCGTGATTGAGGCATGGGCCGATTCATCTGCCTCTTCCATCGCCGCTAAAAACGCCAAAAATTTATTGTCATCCGGTGCCGGATAATATCGAATGACGATTGAATCTTCGTGAATCTTGGCTCGTTTGACCACATCGTTAATCGCATCTTGTAATCCTCCAAACTGATCAACCAAACCAAGACCTTTGGCATCCGCACCGGCCCATACGCGACCCTGCCCAATACTGTCGACATCGGCTTTTTTCATTCCTCGACCATCGGCAACTTTTGAAATAAAATCATCATAGATGTCATCAATTTCTCCTTGAATTATCTTGATTTCATCTTCCTCTAATCGTCGATTCGTTGAGATTACCGCATGCTTATTTGTCTGCACTCTGTCAAAGGTTATGCCCAGATGATTCTTGAACATTTCGCCTGTGTAAGGAATGATTCCGAAAACGCCAATTGATCCTGTAATTGTATTCGGTTGTGCATAAATCTTGTCGGCAGCACAAGCAATATAGTATCCACCTGATGCCGCCAAATTACCCATGGAAACGACAATTGGTTTTTCCTTTTTGCACAAAACCACTTCTCGCCAAATGATGTCACTGGCAAGCGCACTCCCTCCCGGTGAATTAATTCGTAGGACGACTCCTTTAATATCATTGTCTTCACGTGCATCTCGAATATCGGCTGAAAGCGAATTACCCCCAATTTGACCATCCGAGCCCCATCCGTCGACAATATCTCCTTCCGCAAAGATGACGGCTAAATTCTTTGTCGTTGTTTTCTGAAGATCTCTCTTTAGTTTCACCTTTTTCATGGTGTATTTTTCAAAAGAAAGTAGCTCTAAATCATCACCCTCATTCGTACCTGCTCTAATCTTCAGCGTATCCAACACTTGATCATAATAGCAAATTGCGTCGGCCATTTTATATTCAACTGCATCCCCGGATTTTCGAATGTAAATACTATCGGCAATCTCATTCAATCGTGATTTCTTGACATCCCTTGATTTAGCAACGCCGTTTAGTATAACATTCCACATGGCGTTCAAATAAGTCAGGCTTTGGTCTCGGGCTGCCTCACTCATACTTTCATACATGAGAGGCTCGACAGCACTCTTGAACCTGTTGTTGGTACCTCGAATAATTTGCATTTCAAGGTCTAATTTCTCCAAGGCATTTTTAAAGTACATTCGCTCAGAGCCCAATCCAATAAATTGTAACATGCCGCTTGGAAAAACATACATTTCTTTAGCAACGGAGGATAAATAATAGGCTTTGGTTGAATAATTCTCGTGATAAGAGACAATAAATTTTCCGGATTTCTGGAAGCCCTGCAAGCCGTCGCGAATTTCTTTAACATTTGCCATTCCCGTCATTACGCCATTGCAGTTCAAGAAGATTCCCTCGATTTTATCATCGGCAGCGGCGAGTTGCAGTCCTTTCAAAATATCTACCAGACCAAATTGTTTCTGGACGGCAAAAGTTGAGGGATTAAAATAGGCATTGCTGTAATCACCTATATTTCCGTCCAGGGTCA
The DNA here is from genome assembly GCA_964496525.1 of uncultured Flavobacteriales bacterium. Lineage (GTDB taxonomy): Bacteria > Bacteroidota > Bacteroidia > Flavobacteriales_D > Crocinitomicaceae > JAKSBJ01. The sequence goes on from CAZCAD010000315.1 coordinate 4,064, forward strand.
TGTGCAGTACAGTTTTGTCCTTCACGACCAATTCTTTCTCGTCAAAGATGGAATCAAATCCGGACAACATAATATTCAGAATCATGAAGAAGATTCCGAATACAATAAGGCCGGCAAGAACGCTGGCCAATAAACCGGCCCAGAACGTTTTCCAAAATGTCATATTCATACACAGGACTTTAAAGCAAAAATACTCGAATAATCCAATTTCCGCGACTCTTGCTGATAGACAGGGGAATAATACAATATAAACGGCGTTTTATTACTTTTGAGCGGTGCCAGCAAAGAGGAAAATAATTGTTTCGGTTACGAACGATATCTATACGGATCAGCGAGTCAGGAGGGTATGCGAATTTCTTCATGAAAACAATTATGAAGTAACCCTTGTTGGACGTAAGCTGGGAGATAGCCAAAAGGTCACGGATCGGCCTTATAAAGTTCGAAGATTCAGATTGTGTTTTAATAAAGGTGCTCTCTTTTATGCAAATTACAATCTGCGCTTATTCTTCTTTTTATTTTTCAAAAAGGCGGATGCT
>CAZCAD010000316.1:0-4576 GCA_964496525.1 uncultured Flavobacteriales bacterium
TTACAACGTAACATCTATTGGGGCTTCAGAAATTTTTGTTTTAAAACTAGATAACGACGGTGAATTCGTTTGGGTCAGAACCATCGACGAAATTTCAGGTTCAAATACAAGTATGGCCAACGCAGTAACGCTGGACGGCGATGGAAACTTATTGGTTGCAGGAGACTTTGACGGAACCGTCGATTTTGACCCGGGAGTGGGAACCGTCTCAAAGGGTTCTATCGGATCAACAGATGTTTTTGTTTTTAAGCTCGATAGTGACGGCAACTTAATTTGGGTTCAAACCTTGGAGGGTACCTCGATTGACAATTGTTATTCTGTCAGTTCAGATGACCTTAACAATGTTTATTTAACCGGCAGGTTTCATGGAACGATTGATCTCGATCCAGGTGCCGGTACCGATTTCCATGCTGACGTTACGTCCTTCGGAGACATATTCTCGCTGAAACTAGATGAAAATGGCGACTTTCTATGGGGTAATAGTATGGGAGGCACTATGAACGATTTCGGTGAGGATATTGCAGTGGATCAGGATTATAATGTTTATACTATCGGACGATTTCGAGGGACGGTTGATTTTGACCCGGGTGCCGGTTCTATGCCAATAACATCTGAAGGAAGTTCGGATGCATTCATTCAAAAAGTTGACCCCAATGGTGATTTAATTTGGGCTAAATCTTTTGGTGGGGTTGATTACGTCAATGGCCAGGCTATAGCGATTGACTCAATGGCCAATCTGTATTTATGTGGATTCTTCGAAGGAACGATTGATCTTGATCCCGGAACAGGTGTTTCTTCTTTTACTTCTGGTTCATTTAACAACGGTTTTATGGAAAAGCTGGATTCTGCCGGTAACTTTATTTGGGGATGCTCAATTCCAAGCATTTCTCTTGTCGTAGTTTGGGACATTAATCTTGACATGGATAACAATATTCTAATCACGGGACAACTATACGACACTGTTGATTTCGATCCGAATGCCGGAGTGTTGGAGTTGAACTCTACTTATGGTAGCACCTATGTTGCAAAATACGAAGAGGGCTATTTAGGCTTTTTTAGCCAATTACCAAAAAAGAGTTTTGACCTATATCCAAACCCAACATCATCCTCCATAATTATTGATTCACAATTCGAAATTGAAAAAATCGAGATTTACGATTTGACCGGAAAAAAAGTCGGTTTTGATCATTCATACTGTGATTGCAAAAAACAAACCCTTGATGTGAGTCACCTGACAGCCGGAATGTACTCTTTAAGGATTGAAGGAGATGGCAACAGTTCAACAAGCAGATTTGTGAAACTTTAGGGCCAACTTATACCCAAACCCGAAAACCCATCCGCTCTGGGTACCCATAAATTGCCAATGTTATGATGAGTTTTTAGCTGAAACACGCCAATCCCAAAACTACACATCCTCAAAATCCCAATTTCGCTTCATCGTGCTCACAGACTTTTCTGCGCCTGTTCGCTTCTCATTCCCTACACCGCCTCCTGAAGTTCCTGCTTCCGATAAATCTCCTTATAAGCTCCGGCACGTTCCATCAATTCCTCATGCGTCCCTGTTTCAACCAATTCTCCTTTGTCCAGGACGATGATTTTATCCACGTACTTAATGGACGAAATTCTATGGGAAATAATAATGGAAGTTTTTTGCTTAATATCCGCGCGAATGGATTCCAGGATGTACTCCTCAGTTTCATTATCGACGGCTGAAAGACAATCGTCAAGAACCAGAATTTCCGGTTGTTTGATCAAAGCTCTGGCAATTGAAATTCGCTGCTTTTGCCCACCTGAAAGGTTGATGCCTCTTTCGCCGAGAAGGGTGTCGTATTGATCCCGAAAAGACATAATGGTGTCATGAATACCGGCGTCTTTGGCCGCTTTATGCATTGTTGCCTCATCCACGTTTTCGGATTCAACGCCAAATAAAATATTGTTTCGAATGGTATCGGAGAAAAGAAAATGCTCTTGTGGCACATAGCCGATCAGTTTTCTCCATTCGGTTAAGTTCAGTGTATCCAGGGGATCATTGTCAATTAATATTTCTCCACTGCTGGGATCTATCAATCGCATAAATAAATAAGCCATGCTTGACTTTCCCGAACCTGTTTTCCCGATAACCCCGATGGTAGTCCCTTTCTCAATTTCAAGCTTGAGATTTGTCAAAGCCGTTACTCCCGAATTGTCATATTTGACTCCGACATTGTTAAACCGGACAGATTTTTTAAAGCTCACTGACATTCCCTCATCTGACTTAATATCAGTTTCTACTTCCAGAAATTCATTGATCCTGGTTTGACTTGCAGCCGCGCGTTGAATAACCGAGGTGACCCATCCAACCGAGGCGAAAGGCCATGTCAACATATTCACATAGATCACAAAGGCTGCAATCTGACCCGGTTCAATTTGATTGTTCTGAGCATATATACTTCCGATGTAAATTGTGATAATCGTACTTAAGCCGATTAACAACATAATCGTTGGCATAAAAAAGGCATTGGTTGTGGCTAATTTCATGGACGAATCCTTGTAATTATCAACTTCTTTATCAAATTTTTTCTCCGCCTCCCTTTCCTTCGCATGAGCCTTAATTACTCGTATGCCCGAAAATGATTCCTGAACAATTGTTGACAAAAAAGATTGCTGTCTTTGAACTTCCTCGCTGCGTTTGTTTAAAATGTTACTGACGAAATATATCAGAATAGACATGACAGGCAGCGGAATTAAAACGTACATACTCAGTACAGGGTCAATCGAGATCATGATCACTATGACCAGGATGAATTTGAAGGTTAGGTTTATCGTGTACATGATTCCAGGTCCCAAATACATCCTAACCTTGCTTACATCCTCGCTGATTCGATTCATCAAATCCCCCGTTGCATTTTTCTTATAGAAACTAAAACTCAGTGATTGATATTGCTCATAAATCTCGTTCTTCAAGTCATACTCAATCTTTCGAGACATCTTAATAATTGTTTGTCGGGTCAAAAAGAGAAAAAATCCATGTAAGAGTGAAAGCAGCAAATAGAGCCCTGCGGCAATTAATCCCAAAATGAGCATATCCTCAATTAATCCTCCCTCTTCGCTCTTGAGAAAGTTGTAAATGTCATTGACTGAATCCTGCACAACAATTGGCATCTGAACAGCGAAAATATTTGAGGTCAAAAGACATGCGATTCCTGCTATCAATAACCGCTTGTACTTGACCAAATATTTATTTAGGTAGAATAAAGAAGACATTTAAAATTTAGTACTTTTGTACCCCTGTCCGCTCTGCCTGACGATAGCCAGGCGACAATGGCAGGGCTAAATCTGTGTACAAAGTTAGCAGAACTTGTTCAGTAATATGTTCGAAGTAAAAGATATCAGAGAGACGGCCCTGGCAAAAAACCCCGTGATTGAAAGAATGTCAAAGTACAATCATGAGCAATTACTTTTTTGTAACGACAATGAAACAGGATTAAAGGCAATCATTGGTGTTCACAGTACGATTTTAGGTCCCTCCCTCGGCGGAACCAGAATGTGGAATTACGAGGATGAGCTTGCGGCTTTAGTTGATGTCATGAGATTGTCGCGGGGCATGACTTACAAAAATTCAATTACCGGATTAAATCTTGGAGGAGGCAAGGCAGTCATTATTGGAGATTCAAGAACACAGAAAACAGAAGGATTATTTAGAAAATTTGGAAAGTTTGTTGAAAGCTTAGGTGGTAAATACATTACAGCCGAGGATGTCGGAATATCCCCACAGGACATGACTTGGGTGAATATGGAAACCAAACATGTCGTTGGATTGCCGGGAAAAAGTGGAGATCCTTCACCGGTTACGGCTTATGGCGTATATGTAGGAATGAAAGCAGCGGCGAAGGTGCAATTTGGAACTGATTCTCTGAGTGGAAAGAAGATCGCCGTTCAGGGAGTTGGCCACGTGGGTGAATACCTTGTCGACTCACTTGCCAAAGAAGGTGCCGAAATTTATATTTCTGATTTTCATGAAGAGACCCTTAAGACTGTTTCGGAAAAGTATGGCACTAAGGTCGTTGGACTCGACGAAATCTATGAGATCGATATGGATATTTACGCGCCATGTGCACTTGGCGCCACCCTGAATAAGGAAACCCTGAATAGCTTGAAATGTTCAATCATCGCCGGTGCGGCTAACAATCAATTAGCTGACGAAACTGTTCATGGGGAGATCATAAAAGATAAAGGAATAATCTATGTTCCGGATTTTGTGATTAATGCCGGCGGTGTGATTAACTGTTATGCAGAGGTCGATGGAAGAAGCTCCGACTGGACAATGCAAAAAGCCCGCGATATTTATAATACAACTCTGACTATTTTGAATCGATCTTCGGCGGAAAATATACCAACGTACAAAATTGCAAACGCGATGGCTGAGGAGCGAATTAAAGCTGCACAAAAGTAGATCTATCAAGAGCCTTAACCGATGCTAAACAGGAGACACCTCAGAATTAAAGTACTTCAGATACTTTATGCCTACTTCCTATCGGAAGACTCGGATGCGCTGCATGCTCAAAAGGAGTTGGACAAATCGATAAACCGAATTTAT
>CAZCAD010000317.1:0-4544 GCA_964496525.1 uncultured Flavobacteriales bacterium
TAAATAGCGGCTGATTTTAATGAGTTATACGACAGAAATAGAAAAAAGACGCACTTTTGCCATCATTTCGCACCCTGATGCAGGAAAAACAACGCTTACGGAGAAACTTCTACTCTTTGGCGGGGCCATTCAAACCGCCGGTGCCGTAAAGAGCAATAAGATCAAGAAAACAGCCACATCTGACTTCATGGAGATCGAAAAACAGAGAGGGATTTCTGTTGCAACTTCAGTTATGGCCTTTCAATATCAGGGCAAGCAAATTAATATTTTGGATACCCCCGGGCACAAAGACTTTGCTGAAGACACCTATCGAACCCTGACTGCTGTTGACAGCGTAATTTTAATTATCGACTGTGGGAATGGTGTGGAGGCTCAGACAGAAAGGCTGATGGAGGTCTGTCGAATGAGAAATACTCCGGTAATTATTTTCATTAATAAGATGGACAGGGAAGGAAGAGACTCTTTCGATCTGCTCGATGAACTGGAGGAGATGTTGAAAATCAAAGTTCGCCCATTGAGCTGGCCGATTGGAATCGGAGCAACTTTCCAAGGCGTCTACAATCTTTTCAATTCGACTTTAAACCTGTTTGCAGCAAACAAAACAAAGATTTCTGAGGATGTTTTTTCGGTGGAAGACATCGACGATCCTGAACTCGAAGGATATATTGGAGATGAAGCTTCGGCGGAGCTAAGAGAAGAATTGGAATTAGTGAACGGAGTCTATGATAAATTTGATAAAGAAAAGTACTTAGCGGGCCAGGTTGCACCAGTATTTTTTGGGTCCGCAATAAATAATTTTGGTGTAAAGGAATTGTTGGAAACATTTCTCGAAATATCACCCTCACCCATCGGAAGAGAATCTGATGGCGGATTTATAGAGCCCACAGATGATAATTTCAGCGGCTTCGTTTTTAAAATTCATGCGAACCTTGATCCGAACCATCGAGACCGGATCGCTTTTCTTAGAATCGTTAGCGGAAAGTTTGAGCGAAACAAATTCTATAATCATGTTCGATTGGAGAAAAAGCTCAAATTCGCGAATCCCACTTCCTTTATGGCGCAAGATAAAAGTGTAATTGATGAGGCCTATCCCGGAGACGTTGTGGGATTGTACGACACAGGGAACTTTAAGATTGGTGACTCACTGACAGCAGGAAATTCTGTGTCATTTAAAGGGATTCCCAGTTTTTCACCGGAGATCTTTATGGAACTGGAAAACAAAGATCCAATGAAAGCCAAGCAGTTGGAGAAAGGAATTCAGCAGCTCACAGATGAAGGCGTCGCTCAATTGTTTATTCAACAGCCGGGTAATCGAAAAATCGTAGGTACTGTTGGTCAACTGCAGTTTGAAGTGATTAAGTACCGCCTCGAAAATGAATATGGTGCCAAATGTCATTTCAGTGCGCGACGTTTTCACAAGGCCTGTTGGATGACAACGCACAGTCAAGAGCAATTGGAGCAGTTTATTAAAGCCAAAGCCGTTTATTTGGCAAAAGACAAGGATGGCAACTTTGTATTCCTGGCCGAAACACCCTTTTTACTTCAAATGGCTCAACAGGACTATCCAGAAATCACGTTTCATTTTACCTCTGATTTCAAGATTGGGCAGAATTAGTACCTCGGTATATCAATTCAACTTTCTCCGAAGCCTTCCGGGTAGATTTTAATCCGGATGAGTACCGGTGTGATAATATAAACTTCTATCTTAGAGCAGCATCCATGAATTTTCTGGGACATGCCTATATCGCGAGAAATCATCCTCAATTGATTGCCGGTAATTTCGCCGGTGACTCTTATAAAGGTAAGATCGAAAACTTCAAACATTTACCCCAAAATCTGTTTTACGGAATACAGCTTCATCGCTTTATCGATGACTTCACTGATAATTCTGAATATATTATTGACGTCTGTCGAATATTCCAGAATGAAGGCGTACAAAAGGTCGGTTTCATTGCTTCCGATATTCTTCTGGACCACCATTTAAGTCGCCGGTGGTCCAGCTATTCTTCAAAAAATTATGAAGAGTTTGTCGATGAAATTTATGCACAAACTGAACCCTGGCTTGATCAATTGCATCCTGAATTTCAATGGCTGTACACCCGATTAAAACAATATGGATGGTTGTTTGATTATCAGACAATTGAAGGGATTGAAAAAATCATGAGGCAATTTTCAAAGCGAATTGGTTTTGAAAATGACCTGATAAAAACAGTATACATCTATCAGATAAATCGAGAAGAAATCGACGAATTATATGGGAAGTTTTTAAGCTCCATTGATGAGTCGGGAGAAAATTTTATCCTTGAAAATCTGATCGAAATATCGTAACTCATTAAAATGCTCAAAAAGCCCTCCCTTCTACTGCTGGTCTTACTTTTTGCTTGTACAGAAGAGGTAGAGAACGCTCTTGAACCGGCCTCAACTGATTGCTATAGAGACTGGAAACACATTGAAAAGGATGGAGTTTTGACTCTTCTTGCCGAAAACAGTCCGGCAAGTTATTTCGTTTATCGGGGTCGAAATATGGGATATGAATATGAACTGCTTTACGAATTTTCGAAGGATATCGGAGTCCGTTTACAAGTTCTTATGGTGAATGATTTGGATGGGATGTTGGTGAAATTGGATTCATGTTATGGCGATATCTTAGCTTGTAATCTGACGATAACCGAAGAGCGAAAAGAATTCATTAATTTTTCCGAGCCACATCTTAAGACCCACCAGGTATTGGTTCAAAGAAACATCAAGGATTCATTAGTAACACGACTGACGGATTTGAGAGGAAAGCGAATTCACGTCTGGAAGAATTCAACTTTTTACGACAACCTCGATCAACTAAATAAGGAAAAAGGTCTGGGAATTCATATAATTCCAACGGATGGAGATATTCTAACCGAAGAACTAATTCGACAAGTCGCTGATGGTGAAATTGATTATACAATTACCGATGAAAACGTCGCCAAAATTGACCAGCGATATCACCCAAACATAAACATCGATTTTTCAATGAGTGATGATGAAGATATTGCTTTTGCTTTGAGAAAGAGTTCACCGAAATTAAAAGAGAAGCTGGATGGCTGGCTTACTGACAAAAAGAATCGCTCCACGATCGGCGAAGTAAAACGAAAATATTTTGAACGGCGCAACCTCACGGCAAAAGCGAATGACGACTATTCGTCTCTCACCGACGGTCAACTTTCTCCCTATGATGATATTATTAAAAGAGAAAGTGATTCTATTGACTGGGATTGGCGATTAATTGCTGCCATTATATACCAGGAGTCAAAATTTGAGACTTGGAAAATATCCTGGGCAGGGGCATTTGGGTTATTTCAATTCATGCCCGCAACAGCCCGTCAGTATGGAATTAGCGAAAATTCGTCAGCCGAAGCTCAAATTCATGCCGGATGCGTCAAACTGAATAAGAACTTTAATCAATGGCTCGGGGAAATTTCGGATAGCTCGGAATGCATATTGTTCACCCTGGCAACATTTAATTGCGGAAGGGGTCATATTGACGATGCTCGGTCACTCTGCGATGTGCATGGCTATAATAAGGATGTGTGGTTTGACCATGTTGACCAGATGATGTTGAATTTATCCAAGCCAAAATATTACCGTGACCCGGTTGTCAAAAATGGATATTGTCGTGGAAGAGAAACCTATGAATATCCAATGGAAGTGATGCAGCGTTATGCCGAATATTACGCAGCATTTCCAGACGAGGTACCTATTCATAGGCCTGCGGATAAATTGCTGGATAAAGTTGTCACAAACGAGTAATTAACTATCTTTGCCGTCCCAATCCCGATAACTACCGGGACGGAATAAATAAATTATTAACCGGAGTTTCGTACTCCAAATTATAATCAAATGTCAACAAAGATTAGATTAGCAAGACACGGCAAAAAAAGAGCTGCATTTTATCACATAGTAATCGCAGACGGCCGTGCAAAAAGAGACGGACGATTTATTGAAAAAATCGGAACGTACAATCCCAACACAGATCCGGCAACGATCGATATAAAATTTGACAGAGCACTTCATTGGTTGAGCGAAGGTGCGCAACCAACAGATACGATGAGGGCAATACTTTCCTATAAAGGAGTAATGTTGAGAAATCATTTGGATAAAGGTGTTGAAAAGGGTGCTTTGACTGAGGCAGATGCTGACAAAAAGTTTGAGGCTTGGCAGAAAGAAAAAGAGGCCAAAATTTCTGGTAAAACTGATAGTATCGCTAAAGAAAAATCGGATTCTGAAGCTGCGCGTTTAGCAACTGAAGCGGAACAAAGAGATGCCAAAGCGAAGGCAGTCATTGAAAAAGTCGCTGCTGCTGAAGCAGCAGAAGCCGCTGCAGAAACGAATGGTGAAGAGGCCGAGGAAGAAGGAGAAGAAGTTGCTGTTGAAGGTGATGAAGGCACCGCTGATGAGGCTCCGGCTGAAGATACCAAGGAAGAAGAAGCTCCGGATGAAGAGGCCAAGGAAGAAGAAGCTCCGGACGAAGAGGCAAAGGAAGAAGAAGCTCCGGAGGAAGAAACAAAGAA
>CAZCAD010000318.1:0-4536 GCA_964496525.1 uncultured Flavobacteriales bacterium
TGTGTAGTTGCTGTTCCACATCTTTTATCTTTTTCAATTTGATCAGCGCTTTTAATTTCTCAATCAATTCTTTTTTCATCTTTAGATTCCGATTGAGATCGTGATCCTTGATGTCTTTATAGATATTGATGTTGTACTGGAAATTATCTATGAGATTCGAAAACTCTTTCTGAATTTCTTGTCGTTTGTCTCTCGGAATCGGGCCTACTTCGCGCCAACCGTCTTGAATGTCTCTGAATCGACCTATTGCTCTTCCGATGTTCATTCTGAATTAAATCCATTAAAGCAGCGATGTAGGTCCGCTTTTTCTCCAGATTATTCTTCTCAACCTCCTTGATTTCCTTTAGCTCCACATTCTTCTTCTCCTTAAAAACAGTTTGAAGCGATTTAATTTCCTCCAGGTGCTCGAAGACCGGCTTTTCAATTGACTCAGCTTTTTCACCAGCTTCTATTCGCAGTAGTTTATCCTTTTCCCACTGAAGTTCCTCTTCTTCCTGTAGCCGATAAAACTCGCTTTGTAAGTCACCAAATTCCCCAGCGAATTCCAGCACCTTCTCCTTTTCCGACAGCTCCCTGATTTTCGCTATAATTTCGGCTTTCATTACTTGATGATTGGCTTAATGCACGCTTTCCATCTGGAAATGTGCCAGAGTTACGAATTGCTCTATTCTTTGATCAATTTCTTTTTTGCTTAAGTTTTGAAGACGTTCCGTCCCAAATTTTTCAACACAAAATGAGGCCATTGCCGATCCTACAATTACCGCTCTTTTCATGTTCTCAAATGTAATATCGTTAGTTTTCGCCAAATATCCAATGAATCCTCCGGCAAATGTATCACCTGCCCCGGTTGGGTCAAAGACCTCTTCCATCGGTAATGCAGGAGCGAAAAAAGTGTTCATTTCTTTATTAAAAAGCAATGCTCCATGCTCCCCTTTTTTGATGATCAAATACACTGGTCCCATGTCCAGAATTTTGCGCGCTGATTTGACCAGGCTATAGTCTCCCGACAATTGTCTGGCCTCTTCATCATTGATGATCAGCACATCGACCATAGAAATCGTTTTCAATAAATCGTCCAGGGCAATTTCCTTCCAAAAGTTCATGGTATCCATCGCAATCAACTGAGGCCTTTGTTCCAGACGTTCAATAACAGTTGATTGAACCGATGGAGCCAGATTCCCTAACATTAAGAATTTTGCACCCTGATAGGAGTCCGGAATAATCGGATCAAAGTGCTCAAGAACATTTAGTTCGGTTACTAAGGTATCACGACTGTTCATGTCATTGTGATATCGCCCCGACCAAAAGAAGGTCTTCTCCCCTTTCTTGACCTGGATTCCATCTATATCAATTCCCCTACTTTTTAAATCTTCAAGGGTTTCAGTATAAAAGTCCTCTCCAACAACAGATACGATTTTCTGGTCCGAAGTGAAATAAGATGAGGAGAGTGCGATATAGGTACCCGCTCCACCAATAATTTTATCCGTTTTCCCAAAGGGCGTTTCTATTGCGTCAAACGCAACACTTCCTACTGTAATTAGGCTCATCGTTCAAAATTTGGTGAGGCAAATATAGGAGTTTGAATTGTTGAATTGTTGAGTTTTTGAGTTTTTGAGTTTTTGAGTTTTTGAATTGTTGAGTTTTTGAATGCTTGAATTGTTGAATGCTTGAATTTTTGAATTGAAACAAACGATTAGTAGATTCGCTATTATGAACATCGAAGAATTCCGCGATTACTGCGTCACGAAACCTGGTGTAACAGAAGAATTTCCGTTTGATGAGACTACGCTTGTTTTTAAGGTAATGGGAAAGATGTTTGCTTTGACCGGCATCGAAACATTCGAATTCATCAACCTAAAGTGTGATCCGGAAATCGCAATAAATCTGCGCGAAAAATTTCATGGAGTAAAACCTGGATTTCACATGAATAAGAAATTATGGAACTCCGTTTATTTAAATGAGGACGTGACAGATGAGAAGATTTATGAATGGATCGATCATTCTTATGAACTGATCACCGAGAGCTTAATTAAGAAGTTGAAAGAGGAATTGGCTGGCCTTCAATGAGCAGAATTGACAAATATGTTTGGGCGGTTCGCTTGGCTAAGACAAGATCCATGTCAACGAATTGGTGCAAGACAAATAAGATTCTCATCAACGAATCAGAAGTGAAACCGGCACAATCTGTTAAAATCGGTGATACAATTTCAATCAAAAAAAACTCAGCGGTGTTTTCATACAAGGTTTTGGACTTAGTCGAAAAACGACTTGGTGCGAAATTGGTCGAGCAATATATTCGAGATATTACGCCTGATGAAGAAGTTGAAAAGTATAAGACTTATCAGGCCGCTCAGCGAGAGTATAGACGGAATGGATTGGGCAAGCCGTCTACCAAGGAACGTCGGATTCTCAATAAATTCTGGAAAAATAAATAGCCATTAGTGCCAGGCCGGTGAGCGGAATTTTACTGTCTTTGACTATTGACTGTGTATAGTAAACAGTAAATAGTGGCGGCGAGAGAAGATATTAATCAAGGACATCGCCAAAGAGGTAATTGGCCCCGCTATTGTTGGAAGTTTCAAAGAGTTTGACCTCATCACAGATCTCTAAACACATCCAATGAATGAGAATGATGAAAATCAGAATCCACACTCCTTTCCACTCTCAAACTCAAACTGAATTCTGATCGCGGGTAGGGTAAATGTTTAAGTAGCTGTTTTATCAATAAACAAATACTTGACATTATGACATCAATTAAACTTTTTCTGACCGCAGTTCTAACAAGCACTACGATAGTTCTATTCGGTCAAACATTAACTAACACTAATTTACCAATCATTAAAATTAACACCGGCGGTGCCGTAATTCCGGATGATCCAAAAATCATCGCTTCGATGGGAATTATTAATGGAACAGGAACAACGAATAATATTAATGATCCTTTCACAGATTACGATGGTAAAATCGGAATCGAAACTCGAGGAAATTCAACCCAGAGTTACGATAAGAAAAATTATTCGATTGAATTAAGAACTATTGCTAATGCTGATACATCTGTTTCGCTCTTAGGGATGCCTATAGAAGAGGATTGGATTCTTCACGCCATGGTTATTGATAAAACTTTGCTTCGAATTCCGATGAGCTTTTACCTGATGCAAAAAATGGGGCATTATGCTTCTCGATGGGTCTTTGTGGAGGTTATGTTGAATGACGTTTATCAGGGCGTTTACATTTTGACTGAAAGAATTAAGCGTGGAAAGGACAGAGTGGATATTGCTAAATTAAAGCAGACCGACCTTACGGGAGTAGAAGTAACGGGTGGTTATATCTTGAGAATTGATTGGGTGGATGCAGACGCTCAGGGATTTGAATCTCCTTATAATATGTTGTCGGGTGGCTACCCCTTTTATCAATGGTATTACCCCAGGAAAGAAAAAATCCAAACTGCTCAAAAGGACTACATCGAAACATTTATGACTGAGTTCGAGGAGGCTTTAATTAGCCCTACTAAACACAACAGTCTTGGTAAACATTATAGCCAATACATCGATCTCACTTCATTCGCCGATTTCTTTATCATGTGCGAATTCAGTCGCAACTCTGATGCATACAACTTGAGTACGTATGTATACAAGGAGAAGATGACAGATGGTAATAAGTTAAAAGCGGGTCCGATCTGGGACTTTGATCAAACCTATGGAATGTCAATGATCTGCGAGAATTTTGACCCTGTCGGCTGGAATTATCAAAATCTTGACGACGGTGGATGTGCCGGTCACGGAATTTTTTGGTGGGATGCCTTAATGGATGATGAAGTATTTCAAAATCACCTGAAGTGCCGATGGGAATTGCATAGAAATGGTCCGCTACACAAGGATTCAATTATGAACTGGATCAATACGCAATTGTCATACTTCGACGCTGCCAAGGACAGAAACTTTGAAAAGTGGGATTTTATCGGAACCGAAATCTGGCCTTCGCCTCTGCCGGTACCAACGACTTACGCAGGAGAAATCTCTTTGATGAAAAACTGGATTTCGTCAAGATTGACCTGGATGGACAACAATATGCCCGGTAACTGCCTCGATGATGTCGTGTCGATACAGGAGGACGATACATTTGAGTTCGAGGTCTATCCAAATCCATCAAACGGTCAATATGTGGTAGAGCTACCATACCTCACCGATAATATGGATTATGCAGTGTATGATTTGGCCGGAAACATTGTGGACGGAGGATTTATCAACCTCTCATTCTTTCAACTAGATCTGAGCGAACAACCGGCTGGTATCTATATTCTTGAAATCAAGAGTCCACTTGGGGTAGTACGAAATAAATTAATGAAACAATAAAAAGAGCATAGTGTGTAATAGGGTAGAAAGGTGAAGATTAGACCATTTCGCAGCGGTCTAAATGATGACAAATCATTAATGAAGTCAACCGAATATCTTTTCTCATAGGGATATTCGGTGCTTCACCTCTCATTAATAAATCGAATAGCCAATTTTGAAGTCAATCAGGTAATCCATTCCAATA
>CAZCAD010000319.1:0-4534 GCA_964496525.1 uncultured Flavobacteriales bacterium
AACAGCTACAATCCTACGTTGATTTATTGAAGGAACTTGGATATGAAAAGGTTTCAGGAGAGCTTTATTACATTGCAGAAAATGAGCGTGTGCTTGTCTAATCTATTCCAGACGTAAATAAACCATCTTACGGGAATAACTCTTGGTCTCATCGCTTTCCAGCTCATAGATTTTAGATATTCCTTTCAGGACATCATATCGCCCCGACAGGTTATAACATTGTCGCCATGCTTGATTGTTTTGAATAGGCATCCCTTGCTCGGGATAGAATTCAAGAGTAGGAGCCCGAAATATTCAAGTTTCACGCAAAGACAGCCGATCGCCTGGCTCACTTAAGGTGCAAAGACGCAAAGAAATGGCAATATCAATTGGCGGCTTAGCTCCTTTGCGTGAAACATTCACACCACAAACTCATCCCCATCCTCCACACAAACAGAATTACTAAAAATAGTCCTGGCTTCTTCTTCCAGCGCCTCGGTGACCTTATATCGTGCCGAAAAATGACCGAGCAACAACTTACCCACCTCCGCTTTATTCGCTATCGCCGCGGCTTGTTTAGCCGTTGAATGCATGGTCGCCGTCGCCCTATCTACCTCTTTTTCGCTAAAGGTCGCCTCGTGATAAAGTAGGTCCGCTCCCTTTATCCAAGGCAGTATTTTAGTGTTATAAGCCGTGTCGCCACAAAAGACGAATTTGATTGGTGGTGGAGCCGGATCAAAAAATTCAGCAGAAGGAATGATCTCCCCTTCTCGAACTAAATCCTCTCCGTCAAGCAGTTCTTTAATTTCCGGAACGGAAATATTATACTCCTGAATTTTCTCTTTCTTCAAATTGCTTCGGCGTTCTTTTTCTTCAAATGAAAATCCCCAGCACGGAATCCGATGTTTAACGGGAAAAGCGAAAATCTTCAGAACCTTGTCTTCAAAAATCAATTCCTTCGTCTCGGCTGTCAACGGAATAAATTCGATCTCAAATGCAAGTTTGACCTTGGAAACTTTAAACTGCAAATCCAGCAAGGTCTTTAAGTCTTCCGGCCCGTAAATAGTCAATTTGGATTTCCTGCCGGTCAATCCCATTGATCCCAGCAATCCAAATAATCCCAGGTAATGATCACCATGTAGATGAGAGATTAATATGAACTGCAAGCGTTGATACTTTACCTTGTATCTGCGCAGTTGCATTTGTGTTCCTTCACCGCAATCAATTAAAATACGGCGTTCATTAAAATTTAGATATTGCGAAGAGACTGATCGATAAAGAGTCGGCACGGCAGAGCCGGAACCTAATATGGTCAGTTTTAGAGGCATTAGTAATAAACATCAAATGCATGTGCTCTCCAAACTGAATCGGCTATGTCAAAGAACCCGTCAGGCGCATGTACAAATTCATTCGAGTTCTCATAACGCCCCATATTTCCTTGAGGTGAATTCTTCCATTCTTCAGTCGTAAAATTGTTCAGGTTATAGTCAAATGAAGTTGGTTCGTCGCCCCTTGAAAGGATGATCAATTCGAATCCTCTCAAAGCAAATTTGTCTCTATCATCGTGCATAATTACCTTCATAGTACATTCCGACATATCCGATCGACAAGCTGATTTGTAACAGATCGCTACTTCTGCAATATCATCGCCATTAATGTCGGTAATGGTTGGTATACCTACAAATTTCAGGGTTATGTCGAATTCACATTCCTTCACATAATCTTGAACCAAGCGAATCAATGAAAGACCTGTATCGGTTCTAACATAATGAGCCGAATACAAATTTGCATCCCAGAAGTCATTTGTACCATCGCCAAATTTTACCGAATTGACCAAAATATTTATACCGTTTTTGTCCGTCCATGAATAAGAAGACTTCAAGTCCCCCTTGTATTCTAAGTCAGATAAATCAGGAGATGAAGAAATACTTGACGATTCAAATGTGAGTTCAACTACTTCCTCTGTAGTTCCAATAATATCTTCATGTACGACATCATTATCCTTATCGGTCGTAGAGTCATCTTCAAGCCCGCCACATGACGTGATGATGAATGCAGTAATAACGGATGGAATAAAATATTTCAATGCTGAGTTTGTTATCCGGGAAGACCTTTCCCCTTCATTTGTCGCATCATGTTGGCCATATTCTTTTTATTGCTCATCATGTGCATGATCTTCTTGGTCTCTTTAAATTGTTTGATCAGTTTATTGACCTCGGTAATATTTGTTCCGCTACCTAAGGCGATTCTTTTCTTTCTTGAGCCATCTAAAATATCCGGTTGCGCTCTTTCTTTCGGACTCATAGCTAAAATAATAGCCTCAATTCCTTTAAAAGCGTCATCATCAATGTCAACATTTTTCATCGCCTTACCCATTCCCGGAATCATTCCCATCAAATCCTTGACATTCCCCATTTTCTTGATTTGCTGAAGTTGAGCGTAGAAATCGTCAAAATCGAATTTGTTCTGAGCAATTTTTTTCTGAAGCTTTTTCGCCTCCTTTTCGTCGTAATGTTCCTGCGCTTTCTCAACGAGTGAAACAACATCACCCATCCCTAAAATACGATCCGCCATCCTGTCCGGATAGAAAATATCCAGGGCATCCATCTTCTCTCCGGTGCCAACAAACTTGATTGGTTTTTCAACAACGGATTTAATCGATAAAGCAGCTCCACCCCTGGTATCACCATCCAACTTGGTTAGGATGACACCATCAAAGTTGATTCGTTCGTTAAATGTTTTGGCCGTATTTACCGCGTCCTGACCGGTCATGGCATCCACCACAAAAAGTGTTTCAGTGGGGCTGATGGCATTCTTGACGTTCTCAATCTCAGACATCATCTGCTCATCAATCGCTAAACGACCGGCAGTATCCACAATAACAACATTGAAGCCATTTGATTTCGCATGAGCAATCGCCGCTTCCGCAATTTTAACCGGATCCTTTTCTTCACGATTAAAGAAAACCTCAACTCCCAACTGCTCGCCCAGCACTTGAAGCTGATCAATTGCTGCCGGACGGTAAACATCGCAAGCCACCATCAAAGGATTCTTTCCTTTCTTATTCTTAAGCCAATTTGCCAATTTTCCTGAGAAAGTCGTCTTACCCGATCCCTGCAAACCGGACATCAAAATAATTCCCGGATTACCAAGAAAATTAATGTCCTCTTGCTCACCACCCATAAGGGCAACAAGCTCCTCATGACAAATCTTGGTCAAAAGCTGTCCCGGAGAAACCGTGGTTAAAACATCTCGACCAAGTGCTTTTTCCTTAACTGTGGCGGTAAAATCCTTCGCGGTTTTATAGCTGACATCGGCATCCAATAAGGCACGTCGAACTTCCTTTAGAGTTTCGGCTACATTAATCTCCGTAATCTGCCCATGCCCTTTCAGGACTTTAAAGGCTCTCTCAAATTTTTCCGTTAAGCTTTCAAACATTGCTTTTGATTTGCGGGGTATCAAAGATAGGGATTAGACATAAGACATAGGACATAAGACATAAGACATAAGACTTTTGTTACCAAGCTGTAAAACTGAAGACGACTGAAGTTCATTCCTATTTTTTGGGCGGCTCCCTTCCCTTTTCGTTCCTCAGGGTCGGGTCGGGCTTTCGCTAGTCGCTTCCTGACCGCAAGCGTCAGGGGAGCTCCAACAGGCCGCTCTATCCCTTCCGCAACGTCATTGCGAGGAGCGCAGCGACGCAATGACGTTTGGGGTTTGTAACTTCGTTACATGAATATCGAAGAACAACTCATGACCGAAAATTCCAAGCGGAATTGGAATATACTCATAACTGAAATCGTAAAGAATCCTGGTCAAATGACGAGTTTAATGAAGCTGTACTTCAACGAAGAATATCATCGCTCCATGCGATCGTCCCAAGTTGTCAGCCAGCTTTTCGCTCACCGACCCGATTTAATTGAACCCTATCTTATCCAAATGGCAAATTATCTTGATGACGATCCGCCGACAGCGATAAAACGAAGCGTCATGCGCATTTATCAATGGACTGAAATTGACGAGGAGGTTGAAGGAAAGCTCTTTGACTATGCGATCAAATACATGCGGTCCAAGGACGAACCCATCGCAATCAAAGCCTTTTCAATGACTGTCGCCAGAAGAATTTGTGAAAGATATCCTGAGCTTGCCCCGGAGGCAATCGCACCGATAGAAATTTTGGTTGAAGAAAATTACTCAACCGGCACTGTCAATCGAGGAAAAAAGGAGCTGAAGAAGCTGAGAAAGCTACTGTGAGTCACTACTTCTTATCGAATTCGTATTTAATGGTTCCAAAGATTCCGGCATCGCCAATCATTCGAAGCCTGGTTTCAGTTAGTTCAAGAATATCCCATGTTGCGTCCCATGATTCACCGCTAGTCAATCCCCATATTGTATCTGCAATAGTCAAGGTAGATGCATCCGATGCCAGTGTGTATGTAAGGCTGGCAGTGGTGTCGTCATCAGAAGAGTAATCCCACCCCGTACAGCTTGTCTGCCCCGAACAAGCATCGAAAATGAGATAAGAACCGTCACCCGCACCGGTTGAACCAAGTAA
>CAZCAD010000320.1:0-4526 GCA_964496525.1 uncultured Flavobacteriales bacterium
ACTTCACGATCGCATCGATAGCGGCAAGTCCGCTGGAGAAGCAAATTCCATGTTTACCATTCTCCAATGCGGCAATGTTCTTTTGCAAGGCATCGCGCGTAGGATTCGTTGTACGTGAGTACTCATGGCCCTGATGCACACCAGGTCTGGTCTGCACGTAAGTGGAGGTGAGGTAAACCGGTGTCATGATCGCCCCTGTACTGGGGTCAGGCTCGATCCCGGCATGAATGGCCTTCGTTCCGAATTTCATCTTGTCTATCAGTTTAGCGTCCGCCTGAAATTGGCAGCGCAATTTAGGCAAATTGAGTGAGGGGTTGTACCTGAAACTCGCTGAAAACCACTCTGAAATAGTAGACCATCCCTTAAGGGCATCTCTATTAAATCATTTCTTTCAAAAAACAAGGATAATGAATAAGATGCAAGGCATATTTTTTTGGAATAGCCGTAGCTATTTCATAAAAAATATAACGCAGTCAGATTGTCTGTTATCTTTGTTCCCAAAGGGTTTTCATAGTTTTCCAAATACGGCATCAAATTTTCTTACATGAACTCGCTCGTGTTTAAAAATTTTTCTTTGTCTTTGAAAACTATGAAAATTTTGTTGCGAATGAATTAATAGAGGTTCCCTCAAGTCGGAAGGACGATTTTTATTGAAGTCAGAGAGTGATATTTGAATTTGTAGGTAATACGAATACCATCTCCCATAACTGTGATTGATGCCGGATTTGAAATTCCATCCCAAATTCCCAAAGAATTCTGGATCTGTTCAAAACTCATTCCAACGGAAATACCATAAGGAAGAATAATGGCTGAATTATAGATTTCGGCTTCAACTAGAAAGCAATCATCGGCGTCTGAAGAAAACAGAAAGTTGGTTCCGTCCTTACCAACAAGCTCTTTGAATTTGTACTCGGCGCCACCGGCAGAAATTTCGACATTTACGTCCTCTGCTAATTCGTAATTGCCAGATGAAACAACCCATTTCTTTACCTCATCATAACTATACTTTTGCGGAAACTTCGCCTCAAGATTTGGATCTTGAATCATGTTCTGGCCATTGTGTCTGAACTTCTGATCAATCATAGCCAATGTCTGGTATGGTTGACTACCACTGGTGTCCGAAACCAATGCCCCCGAGAGTTTAAAAAGATCTCGCCATTTTTTCATCTGCGCTTCGGCCTTGTCGATGTCAAAATTTTCATAGTCCGGTTCTCCGAAATTAATTTCGTTATCACTCCAAATTGAGATCTGTTCACATTCAAAGCAAACGGATAAAGAAGCAACCGGACTTCCGCCTTCATCGAAATAAATTATTCCATGTCGAGGAATGTAGCATTTCGACAATCCCACGATGAGTTCATCCACGCCTTTTGCGATGACTTCGTGAATTTGATCGAGAATCTCAGGCTTAAGATCATAGCCATCTCCAATTTTGGAATTGGCATATTTTCCGTTCTTATAGATGTAAGAGTCAAATTGACTTTCATCTTCGAGAAAAATATTGAACAAAAACAGCTTTGCAGAGCCATATTGGACATTTGGGAAGGTATATCCGCCTGCGGAAGTAGAAAATGTTGAAAAGAATAGAAGTAGTGCTAAAAATGCTCTCATAGTGGGGTCTGATTATTTCTAATTTAGCAATAAACAACATTTGCTCCAAAATGAAGAAGGATTATTGGGAAAATAGGTGGAAAATGGATGAATTAGGTTGGGATATGGGCTCCGTTTCTACACCTTTGAAGACCTATTTTGGTCAAATTGAGGACAAATCTGTAAAAATTCTCATTCCGGGATGTGGAAATGCTTATGAAGCTCAGTATCTATGTGAGATAGGCTTCTCTAATGTTTTTGTACTGGATGTTTCTAAAACTGCTTTAAAATCGTTTAAAAAACGTTTTAGCACCTTTCCAAAAGAGCAGATCATTCATGGAAATTTCTTTGATTATCGGGGGGAATTCGATTTAATAATTGAGCAGACGTTTTTTTGCGCACTTCCACCTGAAAAACGTGCGGATTACGTTCAAAAAATGACTGAATTGCTAAATGAGGGAGGCCGATTGATTGGTTTGTTGTTTCAGTTCCCCCTGGACGAAGGTCCCCCCTACGGCGGTGATAAAAAAGAATATCTGAATTTATTCGAGGATCATTTCGAAATTTTGGTGTTGGAAGATTGCTACAATTCGATAAAGCCCAGGGAGGGAAGGGAATTATTCATCAATTTTAGAAGAGTTAAAACTTGATTGGTTCTCCTAAAATACCATCCTTAAACTTTCGGCCGGCACCGTCCAATTGTTTACGATCAAGGAAAGAGGGGTGGACATTTTTAAAATCCGCTGCACAGAACTCTTTTAACATTTCTTTCATATCGCTGTGGCTGCATTGATTGTGGTCAAAACCACTGGATACGCCTGGTGCAGACCCAACGGTCATGTCCGATTTAATGAGGTAATAGTAACCAACGTCCGGAGTTTTTCCATCATTCATATAGCGAATAACGGATAATTTGTGGTCGCTTGAAACACATAGGTTGTAGTCAAAATGGAAGATGATTTCATAACGAAGAACGTCGCTGAAATAACATCGATACGTTGCGTCCAGTTCGTCAATGCAATTCCCCAAATTACTCTTAGAATCAAACCAAAGTCCCTGCTTTCGCCCCTTGTCATCCCGACAATTAAGGGTATCGGCAATTTTCTTCGGATAATAGCGACCCGAATCCGGTACAAATGCAATTTTTGCGACAGACCACATGAGGTTGTCAGGTATTGTAATCTCTAATTTCGTTGTGTCTCCTTTCTTAATCTGAAATTGTGGATAGTTTATTTTCCAATTTTGGTCATTTGCCGGAATTTGCACCGTGATTTCTAAATCATACCATCCCGGTTCCATCTTTGTAAGCAGTTTGCCCTGTTTAAGTGAATGATATTTACTACCGTCATAAACAACGCCGTTGATGAGTCGCTGTTCATCTTTAATGAACTCGAAATTCGCTTCCACCATCAAAACCGTTTGATCAGTTTGAGATAAAACAGAAAAACAACCGGCAAGAAAATATGTGAGTATAAAAATTCTCATCTCTTACAATGATAGACATCTTTCCCAGAATAACTACAAATGCTGTGCCCTGGTTGGTTGTCCATTGAATTTGATTGATATAGGCGAATAGAATGGCACTTGGATTTTAACCGAATGAGCATTCGGCTCCCTCCGTAACCCCTATATAACGCACGTTTAGAAACTAGCGAATCCAGTAACAGTCCAGATCTTTTCTCCGAATCATGTAGGCATCGGGGTAATCTTCTTGTAGCTGATTCAGAAATAATTGAGCGCGTTTTTCAGAATGAACGGTGAAGATTCCGGCAACGACACAAATCATTGAGCCGGCTATTTCCACACCATGCAATCGAATAGCGCCGAATGTGCTGTCATTCTCCGGACCCTGGTAGCATTGAAAGTATTCGAGAGAAACATATTCACCCGCCATCGTTCTCCGACTGTACATTCCGGCCATAATGGGGTCAAAAACGGCTGTTAAACACAGCAAGTTCTTTTCGGCATTATACGTCTTATTGGTATCAGAACTGAGCTTATATTTTTTTGCAACCTCCTCAGCCACTTTGTTCATTTCGCTATAATTTTTTGAGGTGTCGGCTATGACAAGCCAGGTTGCATTGCAGTGAATTTTTGGAGCTTGTGCAAATACAGAATTAATAGCAATTAGAAGCAGAGATATGATGCATGCCTTTCGCATAATTCAAAGATAGAATTAATTGAAGTGATATTCCAAATCATAGAATGAAGCAGCCGTATGTATATGGATCGAACTTTCATGTTCTTGGAAAGGTTTTTTCGGCTTAATCCCGATAAAGCTTTGGAAGGTGTACCTATAAATAATGCTATCTTCATCTCGAATAATAAATGTCATTTTGCCCGAAACCATGAAGCCTGTTTGTTCATGCGGATGATTGTGAATAAGGAATATCAGCGTATTTTGGAATCCTAAAATAAAAGATGCTCGTATTTTCTAAGATAACCATTGTCTTGTAGCGTATGTCATTCATGAGGTCTCGGAATTCTTGAGCGTTCTTTTTGTGAAGCATTATTTTGATTAGAGATTATAACAACTCAATTCGTATGGCGAAAAAATTCTTTTTCCTTTATCCGTCGTTATTTTCTCTAACCGTAGCTATGGCTACGCTTCTCAAAAATGCCTTGGCTAAAGAAAAAAATAATAATTTTCGCCTCTATACAAGTCCAGTTGTTATAATCTCTATTTTTAAAAGGAGTTAAAATCGACCAATTTCGAGAGAAATTATTCGATGTTCAAAACTTTGTCGCCAGCCACCGTTCGTAATTGATATAGCCGCTGCTTAAGTTAGTTCGCTGCGTAGTTAGCTCTTCACATTCTTCGACAAGGTTTCGCATTTCCAGGTAAACAGCATTAAGCTCTGCCGTGGGAACTCTACCCAGCTTTGAGAAGTAGGAAAGTAGCTTCTTGATGAATTCCTGATCAAAATTGGCCTTCC